>NZ_JBIUWM010000068.1:0-26835 GCF_044743445.1 Pseudomonas sp. NPDC087615
ATGTCGGGGCTTGTTCGGAGGGAAAAGGAACGTCCTTGTGGCGGGGGTCGATAACCAGCTTTACACTCAGACCACCGCCGCGACCATGGGTTCGCCATGTCGACATTAGATGAAGAAGATCGCCGCGAATACTACCGTCTCGAGGACACGATCGCACTGGAAATTAGGCCCCTGTCTGCTCCCGAAGCCGCAGGCCAGGAAGTGTTGCAGGATGCTTCCCCACTCTTCAACCTGCTCAGCGAACTGCACCTGAGTGAATTCGAGTCGCAACACCTGTTGCGCCAGATCAGCGAACGCGACCGGGCCATCGCCGCGTTCCTGAAATCGCAGAACAAGCGCATCGACCTGCTTAGCCAGGTGGTCGCCCTGACCGTGCTCGGCCACATCGGCGAGCCGCAACCGGTGATCATCTCCGAAGGCGGGATCGACTTTCAGTACCCGACGCCGATTGCGGTCGGTGCGCACCTGTCGGTGAAACTGGTGCTGATGCCTCAGGCGCTGGGCCTGCTGCTGCGCGCCCGCGTTACCCATTGCGACCGCAAGGGTGAAGGCCATGACGTCGGCACCGAGTTCGAGCACCTGACCGATGCCCAGCGGCAGTTGCTCGCCCGCTATATCTTGCAGAAGCAGGCTCAGGAACGACGTCTGGCCCGCGAACAGAACGAATCTGGCATTTAAATTAAGGAAGCACCGTGACCCTCATCTACGGCCACCGCGGCGCCAAGGGCGAAGCACCGGAAAACACCCTGACCAGCTTTCAGGAATGTCTCAAGCACGGCGTGCGCCGTTGCGAACTGGATCTGCATCTGTCCAAGGACGGCGAGTTGATGGTCATCCATGACCCGACGCTCAAGCGCACCACCGAGCGGCGCGGCAAAGTGGTCGAACACACTGCCGCCGAACTGGTGACCTACGACGCGCGCAAGGGCGGCCCGGACTGGATCAAGCCGTGCCCGATTCCGACGCTGGAAGAGTTGTTCGAGAAGTGCGATTTCGAGCACTGGCAGCTTGAAGTCAAAAGCGCTTCACGCACCCGAGCCGCGACCACGGTACTGGCGATTCGAGAAATGGCTCAGCGCCATGGCCTGCTGGACAAGGTAACGATCACGTCGAGTTCGCGGGAAGTATTGAAAGCGGCGCTGGATCTGGTGCCGGACGTGTCGCGCGGCCTAGTAGCCGAGTACGCCTGGCTCGATCCGTTGAAGGTCGCGGCAAGCTATGGTTGCGAGATTCTGGCGCTGAACTGGACACTGTGTACGCCAGAACGCCTGCAGAAGGCGCAGCGTCAGGGGCTGCATGTGTCGGTATGGACCGTCAACGAGCCTGCGCTGATGCGCAGACTCGCCGACTTCGGCGTTGACAGCCTGATTACAGACTTTCCCTGTTTGGCCACTGCCACCCTCTTGAATTGCTGAAATCGGTCTCCCCGGCCGGCTCAGGCCACCGGCCGGAGCCCGTCAAAAAAGCCGGTTGAGGCCGTCGTACGCCGCTACCCGATAGGCTTCGGCCATAGTCGGGTAGTTGAACGTGGTGTTGACGAAGTACTTCAATGTGTTCAGCTCGCCCGGCTGGCTCATGATCGCCTGACCGATGTGAACGATCTCCGACGCCTGATAACCGAAGCAGTGAACGCCCAGCACTTCCAGGGTTTCACGGTGGAACAGGATCTTCAGCATGCCTTGCGGCTCGCCGGCGATCTGCGCTCGCGCCATGCTCTTGAAGAACGCCTTGCCGACTTCGTACGGCACTTTGGCCTGGGTCAGCTCCTGCTCGTTCTTGCCGATCGAGCTGATCTCCGGAATGGTGTAGATGCCGGTCGGCACGTCATTCACGAAACGCCAGCTACCGTTGTCGACGATGCTGCCAGCGGCCGAACGACCCTGGTCGTGGGCAGCACTGGCCAGGCTCGGCCAGCCGATCACGTCACCGGCACCGTAAATGTTCGGTACGCAGGTGTGATATGCCTCGTCGACTTCGATCTGACCACGGCTATTGACCTTCACGCCGATGTTTTCCAGACCCAACTGATCGGTGTTGCCGGTACGACCATTGCACCAGAGCAAGGCGTCGGCCTTAATCTTCTTGCCGGACTTGAGGTGCAGGATCACGCCGTTATCGACGCCTTCAACACGCTCGTAGTCTTCATTGTGGCGCACGGTAATGTTGTTGTTGCTGAAGTGGTAGCTCAACGCCTGGGAGATTTCCGAGTCGAGGAAGCTCAGCAACTGACCGCGGTTATCCACCAATTCAACCAGTACCCCCAGACCACTGAAGATCGAAGCGTATTCGCAACCAATCACGCCAGCGCCGTAAACGATCAGTTTGCGCGGGGTGTGACCGAGGCTGAGGATGGTGTCGCTATCGTAGATACGCGGGTGGTGGAAATCGATGTCGGCCGGACGATAAGGACGCGAGCCGGTGGCGATGATGATGTGCTTGGCCACCAGTTTCTCGACCACACCGTTGGCGCAGACCACTTCGATGGTTTGCTCGTCGGCGAAGCTGCCAGTGCCGAAAAACACGTCGACGCGGTTACGGGCGTAGTAGCCGGTACGCGAGGCAACTTGTTTGGCAATGACTTTTTCGGCGCTTTTCAACACGTCCGGGAAGGAGAACCAGCGCGGCTCGCCAATCGCCCGAAACATAGGGTTGGTGTTGAACTGCATGATCTGCCGCACCGAGTGACGCAGTGCCTTGGACGGGATGGTGCCGAGGTGGGTGCAGTTGCCGCCGACCTGGCGACGGCTGTCGACCATCGCGACCTTGCGCCCTGCTTTGGCGGCGTTCATTGCCGCGCCTTCTCCCGCTGGGCCAGAACCCAGTACCACCACGTCGTAGTTGTAGACAGCCATGCGTACTCCTCAGAACAGGCCGAGGTGCCAGCAGCACCTGCGGCTAAATCACGCCGAATGGCGGCGCGAAGGAACAATTGGGGGCCAATAATGAACCCGGACACAGTCTATAGAAGCGTCAACGCCGCGCACATTAACCCTTGGTCGCGTCGTAGGCTACTTTTGCCTGCACTACAACGCCAGCTTTCGTACTGTCCTCAGTCAGTTTTTGTGCCACTGAGCCGCTCGAAAGCCTGAGTGGTGCGTATGACGAAACCTGTATCGGCACGAATCACAAAGAATGCACCAATGTCATGTTTTTCGGCATAGGCCCACGCCCTTTCAGGGCCGAGAATCAGCAACAGTGTCGATAGTCCATCGGCCATCAACGCTTGAGGATGAATCACCGTGACTGACGCGAGGTTGTGTAGGACCGGCGCACCGCTACGGGCATCGAAGGTGTGGGAATAGCGCCTGCCATTGTGCAGAAAATAGTTGCGGTAGTCGCCGGAGGTAGAAACGCCGTAGCCATTGACGTTGATGATGCGCTGGGCGACTTGTTGATCATCGCGAGGCTCTTCCAGTGCGATGCGCCATGGTGAGCCGTCGAGTTTTTTACCCTTTGCCTTCAGCTCGCCCGTGGCCTCGGCGAGGTAATCGTGGATGCCCATGGCATCCAGTCTGGCAGCGATTGTGTCGACGGCGTAACCGGCAGCGATGCTGTTGAAGTCGACTTCAACAGCGGCGTCCTTGCACAACTGACCGCCCTCAATGCGCAGATGCTGATAGCCGACACGCAGCATCACTTCAGCCAATGCCGCAGTGTCGGGGATTTTTTCTTCGCGACCTTGCGGGCCGAAACCCCAGAGATTCATCAGCGGTTCGACGGTGAGGTCGTAGGTGCCTTCACTTTGCTCTGCCAGTTGTTCGCCAACCCAGATCAATTCGAGCACCGACGCGGGCACGGCTTGGCAACTGTTAGCGGGCAACGCGTTGAAACGCTCGATGTCCGAGTCGCTACGGTAAGTGGACAGTTGCCGATCAACTTCGCCGAGGATGCCTTCCACTTCGCTGCGAACTTTCGCCGGATCGGCAAGACCGGCATGGCGCACATACTTGACCGACCACGTGCTACCCATGGCAGGGCCGCCGAAGCTTTCCATGGCGTCGCCGTTGCCGCAGCCGGACAAAATGCCAGCCAGCACCACGAGCCACCCCCAGCGTCCAATTAACAATTCTTCATCTCCCTGCAAAACCGCGCCAGCCATTATGGGCTACAGACCCCGCTAGCTCCCAAACGAACGCAACGACTTCATAAAAATTCAATAGTGAGTACCTGCACATGTCCTCTACAACGGGCAAAGGCAAAGCGATTTTTCGCGTTGTCAGTGGCAACTTCCTCGAAATGTTCGACTTTATGGTCTACGGCTTCTACGCCACGGCCATCGCCAAGACCTTCTTCCCGAACGATAGCGCCTTCGCCTCCCTGATGCTTTCGCTCGCCACCTTTGGCGCCGGCTTCCTGATGCGGCCACTGGGCGCGATCTTTCTGGGCGCTTACATCGACCGCCATGGTCGCCGCAAAGGCCTGATCATTACCCTGGCGATGATGGCCGCCGGCACCGTGCTGATTGCCTGCGTACCGGGATACGCAACGCTCGGCGTCGCCGCACCGTTACTGGTGTTGTTCGGACGCCTGCTGCAGGGCTTCTCGGCGGGTGTAGAACTGGGCGGTGTCTCGGTTTATCTGGCGGAAATTTCCACCCCGGGGCGCAAGGGCTTTTTCGTCAGTTGGCAATCCGCCAGCCAACAAGCGGCCGTGGTATTTGCCGGCCTGCTTGGCGTCGGCCTCAACCACTGGCTGAGTCCGGAGCAAATGGGCGAATGGGGCTGGCGCGTGCCGTTCCTGATCGGCTGCATGATCGTTCCGATAATCTTCGTCATTCGCCGCTCGCTGGAGGAGACCCCGGAATTCCAAGCGCGCAAACATCGCCCGACCTTGCGGGAAATCGTCCGCTCGATCGGTCAGAACTTTGGCATCGTCCTCGCCGGCATGGCGCTGGTGGTGATGACCACGGTTTCGTTCTACCTCATCACCGCCTACACCCCGACCTTCGGCAAGGCTGAACTGCATCTGTCGGATCTGGATGCGTTGCTGGTCACGGTGTGCATCGGCCTGTCGAACTTCTTCTGGCTGCCGGTGATGGGCTCTGTATCCGACAAGATCGGCCGCAAACCCCTATTGCTGGCGGCGACGACTCTGGCGATTCTGACGGCTTATCCGGCGCTGTCGTGGCTGGTGGCAAACCCAAGCTTCAGTCATTTGCTGATCGTCGAGTTGTGGCTGTCGTTCCTGTACGGCTCGTACAACGGCGCGATGGTGGTGGCACTGACCGAGATCATGCCGGTAGAGGTTCGTACGACCGGGTTCTCGTTGGCTTACAGCCTGGCGACGGCTACCTTCGGCGGCTTCACTCCAGCGGCGTGTACTTACCTGATCCATATATTGGGCAACAAGGCTGCGCCGGGGATCTGGCTCAGCGGTGCGGCGGTACTGGGGTTGATTGCGACGCTGGTGCTGTTTCGTGGCAATAAGCATGAACTGCGCACGGCGCAAGCCTCGGTAGTCGGCGGCGCCTGACAGGACGCCTTCAACAGCCGCACAAACAAAAACGCCCCGACCAAAGTCGGGGCGTTTTCATGTGCAGCTAAAGCTTAGCGCGGGAATGCTGGCGGGTTTACACCGGCCATGTCTTCCATCACGCGAACAACCTGGCAGCTGTAACCGAACTCGTTGTCGTACCAGACGTAAAGAACAACGCGGTTGTCCTGAACGATGGTTGCTTCAGCGTCGACAACACCGGCGTGGCGCGAGCCAACGAAGTCGGTGGATACCACTTCCTGCGAGTTGACGAAGTCGATTTGCTTGTGCAGATCGGAGTGCAGCGCCATGTAGCGCAGGTACTCGTTCATCTCTTCACGGGTGGCGGCTTTCTCAAGGTTCAGGTTGAGAATGGCCATCGACACGTTTGGCGTCGGAACACGGATCGCGTTACCGGTCAGCTTGCCGGCCAACTCAGGCAGGGCCTTGGCAGCAGCGGTAGCAGCACCGGTCTCGGTGATTACCATGTTCAGCGCAGCGGAACGACCACGGCGATCGCCTTTGTGGAAGTTGTCGATCAGGTTCTGGTCGTTGGTGTACGAGTGAACAGTTTCGACGTGACCGTTGATGATGCCGAACTTGTCATTCACAGCTTTGAGCACCGGCACGATGGCGTTGGTGGTGCAGGAAGCGGCAGACACGATCTTGTCGTCAGCGGTGATTTCACCGTGGTTGATGCCGTGAACGATGTTCTTCAGCTTGCCTTTGCCAGGCGCAGTCAGAACAACGCGATCGATACCCGGGCACGCCAAGTGCTGACCCAGGCCATCGGCGTCACGCCATACACCGGTGTTGTCCACCAGCAGCGCGTCTTTGATGCCGTACTGGGTGTAATCCACCTCGGTCGGGCTCTTCGCGTAGATCACCTGGATCAGGTTACCGTTGGCGGTGATGGTGCTGTTTTCTTCATCGATGGTGATGGTGCCGTTGAACGAACCATGGACCGAGTCGCGACGCAGCAGGCTGGCGCGCTTGGTCAGGTCGTTATCGGCGCCTTTGCGCACCACGATAGCGCGCAGTCGCAGACCGTCGCCACCACCGGTTTTCTCGATCAGGATGCGTGCCAGCAGACGACCGATACGACCGAAGCCGTACAGTACAACGTCGGTGCCTTTGCGGGCCGAAGCGTTTTGCTGGCCAACCACGTCAGCCATCTCTTCACGAACGAACTGCTCGGCGGTGCGGCCATTGCCTTCGTTACGGAATTTGAACGCCAACTTGCCCAGGTCTACCGAAGCCGCGCCGAGCTTGAGCTCGCTCATGGCTTTAAGCAGAGGGAATGTTTCGTGGACGGAGAGTTCGCTGTCGTCGGAGGAACGGTGGCGCGCAAAGCGGTGAGCTTTGAGAATCGCGATGACAGACTGGTTGATCAGGCTGCGGCCATAGATCGAGCTCTCCACGTTGTTATTGCGGTAGAGCTGACCGATAAGCGGAATCATCGCTTCTGCGAGCGCTTCACGGTCGATCCATTCACCAAGACACTGGTCGGGCTTCTGAGTCACGGTAACCTTCCACATGTAGGGGCAGAAAAAAGGGGCTACATTATGCCGCCGGGAGCCTCTTGTAGCAATGCGCGCTTGTCGCGCAATCGGTAACAAAATCCCGTTCAAAAAAATCACGCCCTTCTCGAGCCCAGTAAAACCGGGGCCTGCAGCGCAGTCAATTTTTCGACGACTGTTAGACGATGTCCGTAACCCTCCGTAACACCACCCACTTTCGGCACTACATAATCGCTAAAAAAGCGCTCGTTTTTATGGTTACCACTACATTTTGCGCAATCAGCGAAGATAGACACAGTCAGCAACTGACAGGCAGCACCTGACGCCGCTACAATTACCGACTTTGTCGCAACGCCTGGAGCTCAACCTTCCGTGCCTGTTCTGCGTCTACCGCTTCTCCCTGCCGAGGCAGGCAAACAGCATTGGGGCAACTTGCCCGGTGCCGCCCTGAGCTTGGCGATTGCCGAGGCTGCCAGCGCTGCCAAGCGCTTCACCCTGCTACTGACCGCCGACAGCCAGAGTGCTGAACGACTGGAACAGGAGCTGAGTTTCTTCGCCCCGGATTTGCCCGTTCTGCATTTCCCCGACTGGGAAACCCTGCCCTACGATCTGTTCTCGCCGCACCAGGACATCATTTCCCAGCGCATCGCCAGCCTATATAGGCTGCCGGAACTGGCGCACGGTGTGCTGGTGGTGCCGATCACCACAGCCCTGCATCGTCTGGCGCCGACCAAATTCCTGCTCGGCAGTAGCTTGGTACTGGACGTCGGCCAGAAACTTGATGTTGAACAGATGCGCTCGCGGCTCGAAGCCAGCGGCTATCGCTACGTCGACACGGTTTACGAACATGGCGAGTTCACCGTGCGCGGCGCGCTGATCGACCTGTTCCCGATGGGCAGCAAACTGCCGTATCGCATCGATCTGTTCGACGACGAAATCGAAACCCTGCGCACTTTCGACCCGGAAAACCAGCGCTCCATCGACAAGGTCGATTCGGTCAAGCTGCTGCCGGCCCGGGAATTCCCGCTGCAAAAAGATGCGGTGACCCGTTTCAAGGCGCGTTTCCGCGAGCGTTTCGATGTCGACTTCCGTCGCTGCCCGATCTTTCAGGACCTGAGCAGTGGCATCACACCGGCCGGTATCGAGTATTACCTGCCGCTGTTCTTTGATGAAACCTCGACCCTGTTCGATTACCTGCCACAGGACACGCAAGTGTTCTCGCTGCCGGGCATCGAGCAAGCGGCAGAGAACTTCTGGAACGACGTGCGCAACCGCTATGAAGAACGCCGCGTCGATCCATCGCGTCCTTTATTGCCACCAGCGGAATTGTTCCTGCCGGTGGAAGACTGCTTCGCCCGCCTCAAGAACTGGCCGCGGGTGGTTGCCAGTCAGCAGGACGTGGACACTGGCGCTGGTCGCGAACGCTTCCCCGCTCAAGCGCTGCCGAATCTGGCCATCGAAGCCAAAGCCACCCAACCGCTGGCGGCGCTTGCAGCGTTCCTCGATGAGTTCCCTGGCCGCGTGCTGTTCACCGCCGAATCGGCGGGCCGTCGCGAAGTGTTGCTGGAACTGCTGGAACGCTTGAAGGTGCGGCCGAAAACCGTCGACAGTTGGCCGGACTTTGTCGCGAGCAAGGATCGCCTGGCGATTACTATTGCCCCGCTCGACGAAGGCCTGATGCTCGACACGCCTTCGCTGGCACTGGTGGCGGAGAGCCCACTGTTCGGCCAGCGGGTGATGCAGCGTCGCCGTCGCGAAAAGCGTACCGACGCCAACAACGACGCGGTGATCAAAAACCTCACCGAACTGCGCGAAGGCGCACCGGTGGTGCATATCGACCATGGCGTCGGCCGTTACCTGGGCCTGACGATTCTGGAAATCGACAATCAGGCTGCCGAATTCCTAACCCTGGAATACGCCGAAAACGCCAAGCTTTACGTGCCCGTCGCCAACTTGCACCTGATCGCTCGCTACACCGGCAGCGACGATGCGCTGGCCCCACTGCACCGCCTCGGCTCCGAGACCTGGCAGAAAGCCAAACGCAAAGCCGCCGAACAGGTGCGTGATGTGGCTGCCGAACTGCTCGATATCTACGCCCGCCGTGCCGCTCGTGAAGGCTACGCATTTGCCGACCCGAAAGCCGACTACGCGACGTTCAGTGCCGGTTTCCCGTTCGAAGAAACGCCGGATCAGCAATCGACCATCGAAGCCGTGCGCGAAGACATGCTCGCGCCGAAACCGATGGATCGACTGGTCTGCGGCGACGTGGGTTTCGGCAAGACCGAAGTGGCCATGCGCGCGGCGTTCATTGCCGTGCACGGCGGCCGCCAGGTGGCGATTCTGGTGCCGACCACCCTGCTCGCCCAGCAACACTACAACAGTTTTCGCGATCGCTTCGCCGATTGGCCGGTGACCGTGGAAGTGATGAGCCGCTTCAAATCGGCCAAGGAAGTCAACGCTGCGATTGCCGATCTGGCCGAAGGCAAGATCGACATCGTCATCGGCACCCACAAGCTGCTTTCCGACGATGTGAAGATCAAAAACCTGGGGCTGGTGATCATCGACGAAGAACACCGCTTTGGTGTGCGTCAAAAAGAACAGCTCAAAGCCCTGCGCAGCGAAGTCGACATCCTGACGCTGACCGCGACGCCGATTCCGCGCACGCTGAACATGGCGGTGTCGGGCATGCGTGACCTGTCGATCATCGCCACGCCGCCGGCACGGCGCCTGTCGGTGCGCACCTTCGTCATGGAGCAGAACAAGAGCACGGTCAAAGAAGCCTTGCTGCGTGAACTGCTGCGCGGCGGCCAGGTTTATTACCTGCACAACGATGTGAAAACCATCGAGAAATGCGCCGCCGATCTGGCCGAACTGGTGCCGGAAGCGCGGATCGGCATCGGCCACGGGCAGATGCGCGAACGTGACCTCGAACAGGTGATGAGCGACTTCTACCACAAGCGTTTCAACGTGCTGATCGCCTCGACCATTATCGAGACCGGCATCGACGTACCAAGCGCCAACACCATCATCATCGAACGCGCCGACAAGTTCGGTCTGGCGCAGTTGCACCAGTTGCGCGGTCGCGTCGGTCGCAGTCACCACCAGGCTTACGCTTACCTGCTGACACCGCCACGCCAGCAAATCACTTCGGACGCAGAAAAGCGTCTGGAGGCGATCGCCAATACCCAGGACCTTGGCGCCGGTTTCGTCCTGGCGACCAACGACCTGGAAATCCGCGGCGCAGGCGAATTGCTCGGCGATGGCCAGAGCGGTCAGATTCAAGCCGTGGGCTTCACGCTGTACATGGAAATGCTTGAGCGCGCGGTGAAATCGATCCGCAAGGGCGAGCAACCGAACCTCGATCAACCGCTCGGCGGTGGCCCGGAGGTCAACCTGCGAGTGCCGGCGCTGATTCCGGAAGATTATCTACCGGATGTTCATGCCCGACTGATCCTGTACAAGCGCATTGCCTCGGCGACTGACGAGGAAGGCTTGAAGGACTTGCAAGTCGAGATGATCGACCGCTTCGGCCTGCTGCCGGAGCCGACCAAAAATCTGGTGCGCATCACTGCGCTGAAATTGCAGGCCGAACAACTGGGCATCAAGAAGGTCGATGGCGGGCCGCAAGGTGGCCGTATCGAATTCGCCGCGCAGACGCCGGTTGACCCGATGACGTTGATCAAACTGATCCAGAGCCAGCCCAAACGCTACAAATTCGAAGGCGCCACAATGTTCAAGTTCCAGGTGCCGATGGAGCGCCCGGAAGAGCGCTTTAATACTGTAGAGGCGCTGTTCGAGCGCCTCATTCCGAAAACTGCTTGAAGGACGCCGCATGCGCCTGTTTCGCTCACTGACCTTGCTACTGACTTTGGTAGCGCCCGCGGCATTTGCCGATGACACCTATCAAGTTGAAATGATTCTGGTACGTCAGAATGCCGTACCCGCCATCGTCAGCCGCGCAGCGCCGGAAGACTGGGCCGCCGGCGCCCAGCGCCTGGGCGATGACAGCAACCGCACTCCCGCGCTCGGCGACGTTGCCAGCAAACTCACCGCCAGCCGCGATTACAGTGTGTTGATGCACAAAGCCTGGCAGCAGACCCTCGGCGAGGCACCGACCAAAGTCGCTGTCAGCGACGGCAAAGAACAGTTCGGCCAGTTCCCGATCGAAGGCACGCTTGAGATGAAACTCGGGCGCTTCACCGACGTGACGGCCGACTTCTGGGTCAATCAGATTGATGCCAATGGCCTGGTCACCTCAAGCGAACGCCTGCGACAGGACAGTCACACCAAAAACGGTCAACTCAACTTTCTCGACAACGGCCACCTGGCCCTGCTGATCAAGATCACTTCCCTGACGGCTCCAGCCCCACGGCAAGCGCCTGAAGCCATTGCGGACTGACCGAAGTCCTTATGTCCGCCCCCTTAAGCAAACCGTTGGCACCCTCTTGGGTCAGCCGATTCAAGGAACAGAGCCTGGAGCGTGGCCGCCGCTACGCCCTGGAAAACCGGGTACGCATCGCCCAGGTCGGCGATGCGACCATCACCGCCAGTTGCGAAGGCTCTGGCGGTAACGTCTACCGTCAGACCATTCACCTGCGCGAGTCAGCCAAAGGTACCTTGCTGTTGGTGGACGCCGGGTGTACCTGCCCGGTTCGCATCAACTGCAAACACTGCGCAGCGGTGCTGCTGCACATCCAGGAAACCCTCGACTTCCCCGCCGCCGCCAAAGACGCCGAACTGCTGGAAAAACTTCAAGCCGTACTGGAGAACCGCAGCCCCAAAGCCCCGCCGCAAGTGCTGATCGACAACGTGCAACCGCTGCCACGCCTGTGGCTTGCCAGTGTCGAGTTCAGCGCTTTCGAACCGCGTAACGGCAAGATGCAGCGCTATATTCAGCATCGTGCGGCACTGTCTTTCAGTTATTTGGACGAATACGTCAGCGGGCAGAAAAACAGCGACATCCTGATTCGCCAGGAAGCCCAAACGCTGCGGATAAAACGCCACCCAGAAGTCGAACAGTCCTACCGCGAACAGTTACGAATCCTCGGCTTCCGTATCGCCACGCGACAAAGCAAAGCCTTGCCGGAAAGTGCTGGCGAACTCTATGAGATGGTCAACGACAGCGCCTGGCTGACCTTCACCCTCAATGATTTGCCGAAGCTGCGCACACACGGCTGGGAATTACAGATCGACGAAGAGTTCGGCTTCGACCTGACCGCCGTGGACGACTGGTACGCCACCGTAGAGCAGGCGCCAGAGCGCGACTGGTTTGATCTGGAACTGGGGATCATCGTCAACGGCGAACGCCTGAGCCTGTTGCCGATCCTGCTCAATCTGATGCGTTCCCATGCTGAAATCCTCAATCCGGAGCGCCTTGCACGCCGCCGCGATGACGAGCTGATTCTGGTCAATGTCCCGCAACGCAACAGCGAACACGGGCCGCTGCAAGTAGCGCTGCCACTGGGTCGATTGAAACCGGTACTCGCGACACTGGGCGAGTTCTATTTGCAGGAACCAGGGGAAACCACCCTGCGCCTGAGCAAGGCCGACGCCACACGCTTGAATTCGCTGGAAGGCATTCCGCTGCTTTGGGAAGGCGCAGAACAGATCCGCACCTTTGCCCAACGCCTACGTGACATCCGCGATTTCAGTGCACAAGCACCAGAGGGATTGAACGCGACGTTGCGCCCCTACCAGCTCGAAGGCTTGAGCTGGATGCAATCGCTGCGGCAACTGGAGGTCGGCGGGATTCTTGCGGACGACATGGGATTGGGTAAAACCCTGCAGACACTGGCGCATATTCTCAGCGAGAAAAATGCCGGACGCCTGAACCGCCCGTGCATGGTGGTGATGCCCACCAGCCTGATCCCGAACTGGCTCGATGAGGCAGCACACTTCACACCGCAACTGAAAGTGGTGGCCCTTTACGGAGCCAGCCGCAAAAAGCATTTCGATCATTTGGCCGACTATGACCTGATCCTCACCACCTACGCGCTGCTGCCCAAGGACATCGAGCGTCTGGCGCAACAGCCTTTGCACGTATTGGTGCTGGACGAAGCGCAGTACATCAAGAACCCAAACAGCAAAGCGGCTCAAGCAGCGCGCGAACTGAACGCTCGCCAGCGCCTGTGCTTGAGCGGTACGCCGCTGGAAAACCACCTCGGCGAGCTGTGGTCGCTGTTCCATTTCCTGCTGCCCGGCTGGCTCGGCGACGTCAAAAGCTTCAACGCCGATTACCGTGTACCGATCGAAAAGCGCGGGAGTGAAGTCAGACTTCAGCACCTCAACGGTCGGATAAAACCGTTTTTGCTGCGCCGCACCAAGGAGCAGGTTGCAACTGAACTGCCACCCAAGACTGAAATCATCCACTGGGTCGATCTCAACGAAGCCCAGCGCGATGTGTACGAAACCATGCGCTTGGCCATGGATAAGAAAGTCCGCGACGAAATCACCCGCAAAGGCGTGGCACGCAGCCAGATCATCATTCTTGAAGCATTACTCAAGCTGCGTCAGGTCTGCTGCGATTTGCGCCTGGTCAACGATGCCACCCTACCCGCCCGCGGCAGTACCTCAGGTAAGCTCGACAGCTTGATGGAGATGCTGGAAGAGCTGTTCGAGGAAGGTCGACGGATACTGCTGTTTTCGCAGTTCACTTCGATGTTGTCATTGATTGAAGACGAGCTGAAAAAACGCAATATCTCTTACGCTTTGCTGACCGGGCAGACCCGGGATCGACGTACGCCGGTGAAGGAATTTCAGAGCGGCAAGCGTCAGATTTTTCTGATAAGCCTGAAGGCCGGTGGTGTTGGTTTGAACCTGACGGAAGCGGACACAGTGATTCACTACGATCCATGGTGGAACCCGGCGACTGAGAATCAGGCGACTGACCGTGCGTACCGGATCGGCCAGGAGAAGCCGGTATTCGTCTACAAGATGATCGCCCGAGGCACGGTGGAAGAGAAGATTCAGCACCTGCAGAAAGAAAAATCTGACCTGGCGGCGGGCGTGCTGGATGGGCGCAAGGCGGGGGACTGGAAATTGCAGAGCGATGATATTGAAGCGCTGTTTGCGCCGTTGCCGGATAAGCTCGAGAAACGCTAAGACTGTCGGCGTCAGTCGGGCAGTTTATGCTCCCACACGGGATCTGTAGTGCTCACAAATCCAGGTTGGGAACAGCGGGGCAATACTGCAAGGTTCAGCTATCAACTCCTGGGGGCAGGCAGCGGCGCAAAAAGTGCCTCAATATCGCTTTGCTCCAGCTTCCAGCCGCCAGTGGTACCGCCTTCAAGCACCGCACCGGCCAACGCCGCTTTCTCCTGCTGCATCGCCTGTATTTTTTCTTCCACCGTGCCTCGGGCAATCATCTTGTAGACGAACACCGGGTTGTTTTGCCCAATCCGGTAGGCACGGTCTGTCGCCTGATTTTCTACCGCAGGGTTCCACCACGGGTCGAAATGGATGACTGTGTCCGCCGCTGTCAGGTTCAAACCTGTGCCGCCGGCTTTCAAACTGATCAGAAACAGCGGCACTTTACCGCCCTGAAAGTCTTTCACCGGTGTACGCCGATCCGTCGTTTCGCCGGTCAGCAGCGAATAGCCAAGACTACGCTGCTGCAACTCCTGCTCGATCAGGGCGAGCATCGAAGTGAATTGTGAAAAGAGCAGAATTCTGCGGCCTTCACCGAGCAGCTCTTCGAGCATCTCCATCAGACTGGACAGTTTTCCACTGCCGGAGCGAAGGGTCTTCGGCGTCAGCGGCATTTTGATCAACCGCAGATCGCAACAGACCTGGCGCAGCTTGAGCAAAGCGTCAAGGATAATGATTTGACTGCCGCCTACTCCGCTGCGGGCAATTTCCTCACGCACCTTCTTGTCCATAGCCACGCGAACCGTTTCATAAACGTCTCGTTGACCATCGCTCAGATCAACCCAATGCACAATTTCTGTTTTTGGCGGCAACTCGGTCGCCACCTGGTCTTTCTTTCGACGCAACAGAAACGGCTTTATCCTGGCCGTCAAATGTTGCATACGCTGGGCATTGCCGTGTTTTTCGATGGGCGTACGGTAGTCGCGATTGAACGATTTGCTATCACCAAGCCAGCCGGGCAATAGAAAGTGAAACTGAGACCACAGCTCGCCCAGGTGGTTTTCCAGTGGGGTACCACTCAGGCACAACCGCTGGCGAGCCTGCAGATCACGGGCCGCCTGAGCAGCCTTGCTGACTGGATTCTTGATGTTCTGCGCCTCATCGAGAATCAGCACACTCCACATCTGCGGTTGCAGAACGTCAAGGTCTCGCGACAGCAGCGCGTAGGTCGTCAGTACCAAATCGTAATCGGCAAGGCAGGCAAAATCCTTTTGACGCGTCGCGCCATGCAGCACCAACACCTTCAATTGCGGAGTAAAACGCTGTGACTCATCCAGCCAGTTGGGTATCAGGCTTGTGGGCATCACGACGAGCGCCGGATGATCGAGCCGTCCCGCCTGCTTTTCCGTGAGTAGATGCGCCAGGGTTTGCAGGGTTTTCCCCAATCCCATGTCATCGCCAAGAATACCGCCAACCTCCAGCTCGCGCAGGGTTTGCATCCAGTTCAGACCTTCGAGCTGGTAGGGACGCAACTGCGCCTTGAGACCGGCGGGTGCAGCGACGTGCGCATGCGTCGACTCACGCAATCGCTTTGCAAAAGCGCGCAATCGATCACCCCCTTGCCAGTCGAGCGACACGCCCTCCAGCAAACTCAGACGCGCAGCATCGGGAGCACTCAAGCGCAACGCATCGCCCTGATGATTGCCCAGATACAACTCAGCAAGCGTGGCCATCAGCGGCTTGACCCTGCCATAGGGTAGCGCGACTTTTGTAGTTGCACGGGAAGCGAGGCGACCACCTCCCAGCTCGATCAAGAGTTGCTCATCATCGCTGCGCTGACCCAGGCTGGAGGGCTCGAGCAACTGTGGCTGGCTGCGTAACAAATGCAACAGGATCGGCAACAGGCTGTACCGCTCGCCGTTGACGACAATACCTAGCTGCAGATCAAACCACTGATGCCCGGACTCCTCCTCGACTTCTGCATACCACTGCTCCACAGGCTGCAAATTGAAATGAAAGCCAGGGCTGATATCGATTTGCCAGTTAGCCTCGCGCAACACCGCGAGTCCATCCTGCATAAATAATAGCCAGGCCGAATCATCGGGCAGGGCGAACATCTCGCCCGGACGGTCAATACTGCTTTTACGCGTGGCCTTTTTAAAACCTTGCTTCGTCAAGAGCTGGCGCAAGGCTTTCTCGGCGGCGGGTTGGCGTTGAATACGCTGAGTTTCAGTACCACTGAGGACCAACACTTCCGGATTTCTGTCCGTTGCTGGATGTCCGTTGTAGGTAAACGCCAATGCCGCCCGATGCTCCAGCTCATATTGCCAGCGCGCATAACGCTTGCCACTGGCGAGAGTGAGGTGAGCCCTGGGCAGAACGTTGTCGATAACACGATCAGTGAGGGCGTGCGGCGGAGCAACCTGGGTCACAGCGCCCATGCGATGGCTAAACTGCATCGACTGACGAGCCGGAATTTCCGGAGCCAGCGTCAAATGACAAGCCAGTTTCTCATCCAGGTCGCTAAACAGAGGGCCGATCTGATGCCGCTCGCGGTCAAGATAGTAAAGAGGCTCCACAGCCAGTGGCGACTCCACCGCGGCTTCGTCACTGCTCCACTGAGAACGGAAACTGCCGTTTGGCTGCTCGGCCCAAGCAAAACGCCCCACTCTCCTCACGCCTTTGGTTAGAGGATGCAACACTTCAAAATCCAGAAAGAGTCGTGAGGTATTCAACAACATCTCAAGCAATTCAGCGCCACTGCTACCCTCCAGAGGATAGCCGCTGTAATACGCATGATGGGAGTGCATGGCAACCAACAGCCTGGCAATGCGCAAGTCCAGTTCGGATAAGTAACCAGGTTGGCGGATCAGCAAGTCCGACAGCGAATACAGCGACTTGATATCGCGCAACTCGCCACTCTTTAGCTGATAACCCTTGAAAATCTGTACCAGCCACTTCCCTGTAGCTGGGGTTGCCTTGAGTTTGTAAAACAGCCGCGTACTCGCCGCTTGCGCCAGTTCCCCGCCAGGCTTTGTCACCGCGGGTATATCGGCGAGCCAACGCTCCAACTCACGATTGAGTTGAACCGGAGCGCGACTGTCGGATGGATTAACGGGCACTTCCTCCTTCAGGTGGTAAATAGCCGCAGCGCAGTGCTTGCAATAAAGCATGACGGGGCAAGAGCAAGAGCATTCGAGCCGCCAATGCCCCCCCGCTTTGACAAGCTCAATGACTTGCTCATACACCTCAATCCCAGAGCCGACACACGAAGCGACGACCCTTGAGTCGTCGATCTGAAGGATCGTTAGCCGATCCTCGTCCGCATACTTCAGAGCCCTGTCCAAAGTGCGCTGGCTGAACACATCTTCCCAAGGCAGAGCATCCAGTCGCTCAACTATAGTAGCCACGCCGTCAACCCGCCAAAACGCGTGACAGGATCGACTTCACCGCCCCCATCCCGTCCTGTAACGCCTGCTCGATCTGGGCCATGGTGATGACTTCAGTGGTCTTGCCCGCCGCCGGGTTCACCACCAGTGCCAGACAGGCGTAGTCCAGATCCAGCTCACGAGCCAGCGCCGCTTCCGGCATACCGGTCATGCCGACGATGTCGCAGCCATCACGCTCCAGACGGACGATTTCTGCGGCAGTCTCCAGGCGTGGGCCTTGCGTGCAGGCGTAAACGCCCTGATCGCTGTATCCGCAGCCTTCGGCGGTTAACGCAGCAGTCAATTGCCGACGCAGAGGCTCGCTGTAAGGAACGCTGAAGTCGATGTGGGTAACCTGCTCCAGATTATCAGCGAAAAAGGTGTGCTCGCGGCCGCTGGTGTAGTCGACGATCTGATGCGGCACGCAGAAATACCCGGTGCCCATCGCAGGATGAATCCCGCCCACCGCATTAACCGCGATGATCGCCTCAGCACCTGCCTGATTCAGCGCCCAGAGGTTCGCGCGGTAGTTGACCTTGTGCGGCGGGAGGCGGTGCGGATGGCCGTGACGGGCGAGAAACAATACTTCCTTGCCAGCGTATTCGCCAACCTGCACGTCCGCCGATGGCGCGCCGTAAGGCGTGTCCACCGCCAGCGACTGACGAATGCTCAAGCCTTCTAGCTGGGTCAGGCCGGTGCCACCGATGATTGCGTAAACCGTCATAACGGAAAAACCCTTAATCAATCAGTTGAGCATCTTTCAGCGCGCCGATAGCCGTGAGCCAGCGCGGATCCTGACGATAATCGGTGCTGGCGAACGCCTTGCCGCGCATCCGCGCAATACGGGCGGACGGCTTGACCTTCATGCGTTGTGCAGCGCTCAGCGCCAACTCGGCCGCAGCGCGGTCGTTGCAGACCAGGCCCATGTCGCAACCGGCACTGAGTGCGGCCTCAATACGGCTGGCGGCATCGCCGACCACATGGGCGCCGGCCATCGACAGGTCGTCGCTGAAGATCACACCGTCGAACTGCAACTCGCCGCGCAGAATTTCCTGCAACCAGCGTCGGGAGAAGCCAGCAGGCTGTGAGTCGACTTGCGGGTAGATAACGTGGGCGGGCATGACCGCGGCCAATTGTTTGCTGAGTCTTGCAAATGGCACAAGGTCGTTGGCGCGGATCTCGTCGAGGCTACGCTCGTCGTTCGGGATCGCCACATGCGAATCGGCTTCCGCCCAGCCATGACCGGGAAAGTGTTTACCGGTGGCCGCCATACCGGCGCTGTTCATGCCGCGAATGAAGGCACCGGCCAGTAATGCGGCACGCTCGGGATCGCCTTCGAACGAGCGCGTGCCGACAACGGCACTGCGCTGATAATCCAGATCAAGTACCGGGGCAAAGCTCAAATCGAGTCCGACCGCCAGCACTTCCGTGGCCATGATCCAGCCACACTGCTCGGCCAGATATTCGGCATTCGGGTTGTCAGCAATGGCGCGCATGGCCGGTAGACGGACAAAGCCCTGACGCAGACGCTGGACGCGACCGCCCTCCTGATCCACGGCCAGCAGCAGGTCGGGACGTATGGCGCGAATCGACGCGCTCAGCTCGCGCACTTGACGTGGATGCTCGATGTTGCGGGCAAAAATGATAAGGCCACCTACTTCAGGCTGACGCAACAATTGGCGATCTTCAGGCGTCAGCCAGGTACCGGCGACATCCACCATCAACGAGCCTTGCAGGCCAGCAGTCATAGAGATTCCTTGAAAACAAAAAAACCGATCCACATGAAATCGCCACCGAGGGCGGTGCCCGGCAGGTCGGCGATATCTTTGGAGAACGGGTTCAGAACGAGAGTTGGCATGGGCGGCTAGCTTAGCGGATACAAGCTGCCGCGCCCACCCGTGCGCGGTTAAACCTTGGCGGCTACCGGCGTTGATTTACTGCGCGGACGCAGTTGCGCGGTGGCCATGGCCGCGTCCGTGACGCCGGTTTCGGCGCGCATGCCCGCTGCGAGGAACGGCACCATCAGGCGCATGACCTGCTCAATTGAAGTGTTGACGCCGAAATCGGTTTCGGCAATCGCACGCAAGGCCTTGATGCCGGACATACTGAACGCGGCAGCACCAAGCATGAAGTGCACGCGCCAGAACAGCTCAATCGGAGGAATGCGCGGCGCTGCCTCGTTGACCAGCAGCATATAGCGGCGGAATACCTTGCCGTACATGTCTTCAAGATAACGACGCAGGTGACCCTGGCTCTGGCTGAACGCGAGGCCGAGCAGACGCATGAAGATCGACAGGTCGTTGCCGCTGCGTGGCTGAACCACCAGCGCCTGCTCGACGAGGATTTCCAGCAACTCTTCAAGGGTTGGTTTGTTTTCAGGCTTGGCCTGACGCCGCTCCAGCTCTTTATCAAGGCTCGTGCAAAACGGTCCGAGGAAGCGCGAGAAGACCGCTTGAATCAGCGCTTTCTTCGAGCCGAAATGGTAATTCACCGCTGCCAGATTGACGCCGGCCTTGCTGGTGATCAAACGCAATGAGGTTTCAGCGAAACCTTTCTCCGCGAACAACTGCTCGGCAGCATCAAGAATGCGTTCAACGGTTTCCGACTGGGCCATGGCTACTCCGCCTGACAAACACTTGTTTGAAACATACGTTTCAGCCTGTGCCTTGTCAAGCCTGCCAGTTCGTTTTGGGAATGGTCGGTCAGCTATTTAACCACACAAGACCGATGCATTAATAAGCAGGCCTGCCGACCGTCCGGCGCCCTGCAAAAAAACGAGCATTGCCAAGACCGCTTCACTGTATATAATCCCAGTCACTGTATAAAAAGACAGAGCGATCAATATGCTAAAGCTGACGCCACGCCAAGCCGAGATTCTGGCCTTTATCAAACGCTGCCTTGAAGACAACGGCTACCCGCCGACCCGCGCGGAAATCGCTCAGGAACTGGGTTTCAAGTCGCCCAACGCAGCGGAAGAACATCTCAAAGCGCTGGCTCGCAAGGGTGCCATCGAGATGACCCCTGGTGCATCCCGTGGCATTCGCATCCCCGGTTTCGAAGCCAAAGCCGACGACTCGACCCTGCCAATCATTGGCCGAGTCGCTGCCGGCGCACCGATCCTCGCCCAGCAGCACATCGAAGAATCCTGCAACATCAATCCTGCATTCTTCCACCCTCGCGCCGACTATCTTCTGCGCGTGCACGGCATGAGCATGAAGGACATCGGAATTTTCGATGGCGACCTTCTGGCCGTTCACACCACCCGTGAAGCGCGTAATGGCCAGGTTGTCGTCGCCCGCATTGGTGATGAAGTAACCGTCAAACGCTTCAAGCGGGAAGGCAGCAAAGTCTGGCTGATTGCAGAAAACCCTGAGTTCGCCCCCATCGAAGTCGACCTGAAAGATCAGGAACTGGTTATCGAAGGCTTGAGTGTCGGCGTAATCCGCCGTTAAAGGAGGCTTTATGCAGTTCCCACATACCCCTCAACAGACTCAACTGCCGTTATTCGAAGCGTTTCTGACGCAACCGATGGCGCCGATCCTAAACGAAGTGGTCGAGCGCCCATGGAATGCCGAACCGGAAGTATTCAGTGAGCTGTCACTGCGCGGTGCCACCGGGAACTGCCTGAACCTGCTGGCTCCGATCCTTCGCGAACTGAGCGATGATCAAGACGCACGCTGGCTAACGTTGATTGCACCACCTGCCAGCCTGACCCAATCTTGGTTGCGAGATGCAGGACTGAACCGCGAGCGCATTCTATTGCTGCAACCGAGGGGCACTCAAAGTGCTCAGCAACTGGCGTGCGAAGCCTTGCGCCTAGGGCGAAGCCACACCGTCGTCACCTGGCTCAATCCACTGAACACGGGCTCACGACAACAACTGATCAGTGCTGCACGCAAGGGCGACGCCCAGAGCCTGAATATTCGATTGGGTTAACTGGCTGGTTGCGCGCGCTGTTTGAAGCGCCGGGCTTCTCCAAGGATAGAGAAGCCGATCTGAAGCGGTAGGATAAACAGGAAAGCAGACGGGGATCAATGAAGAACCCGCGGCCCCTCTTCCTTGTCAAAATCACCCTCAATCATCCGACCCGCCATCTGCACGCCGACGCTCAGCATCGCCTTGGCGATTTCTACATGCTGGCCCTGCAGGAATGTCTTGGCATCCTCGGAGAAATCCAGAGTCACCAGAGAACCCTCGTCCTCAGCCCTGCGCAGTTCGATTCGGCCGTCGGGTAACTCGACAATTTCTAGAAAGGACGTTGGCATATAGGTCTGTTCTCCACGAAAGGCAGGGATTATATAGACATCATTCAGGCTTCGCTCGGGATCTTGACCAGCAGCATGTTTCAGATTGCCACCGCATCAATCTCCCTCAGCACTCATTCAAGCCTTCGCGAAAACGAATCGCCAGACCTTTCAGGTTCTGCCGCCAGCCCTCCAACTCATCTCGACTCAACTCATCTGGTGCCTCTTCTTCATCCAGATTAACCGCCTGGATCAGCGGCCGTGTCACATCTCCCTTGGGTTTGTGCGGTACCCTCGGCGGCTGGAACAACGCCGAATGCGCTGCTAGCAGTTTGGCCAGCCAGGTTTGCGAATTGCCCGCCAACTCAACCATTTCAGCCAGTTCGGGGATAGCAATCGACTCTAGCACTTCGCGCGTCAGCAGCATCTCCGCCCGCGGCGCATTAGCCTGCGGCAGACGGTAGAAACCGGCGATTTCATGGCAAAGCCCCAACAAGGCACCGTAGAGGTGAAACAACGCCGATTCACGTCCGGCCTGAATCAGCGCCAGAGAATTCATCGCCCGCCCCTCTTCAGCTCGAGCCAGAGTTTCCAGCGACAGGCCGGCAAAATAGATCTTCTGATTGGTACGGGTATAGAGTTCGTGGGCCATGACGGCAGCCTCCACAGCGAAATAATTGCTTCACAAAGGCCGAACAGTGTCGTGGATCAGCCGATCCCACCGCAAGCACAAAACAAAAAGGCCGCATGAAAACCCGTGGGTTCTCATGCGGCCTTTTCAGTGTGTGGCTAACGCCTACTCAGCCTTGGCTTTTGCGCTGCGCTTGTCTTCAACCGCCCACTTGCCACCGTCGTAGTAAGCCTTCCAACCGGTAGGTTTGCCGTCGACCTCGGTCTGCACGTATTGCTCCTTGGTCTTGCGGCTGTAGCGGATCACCGCTGGCAGACCATCAGGATCCTTCTGCGGCGCTTCACACAGGAAGTGATACTTCGGATCAATCTCGCTCTTGTGCGGCAGAATCTCGATCACCAATGGAGCACGAGTCTCACGGTTTTTCGGGAACTGACTGGCCGCCAGGAACAGACCGGACGCACCGTCGCGCAGGATGTAGGTGTCGTTGACCTTTTCGCACTTCAGCTCAGGCATCTTCACCGGATCCATCTTCGGCGGCGCCGCGTCACCGCTTTTGAGCAGTTTGCGCGTGTTTTTACAGGTCGGGTTGGTGCAGCCGAAGAACTTGCCGAAACGGCCGGTCTTGAGTTGCATCTCGCTGCCGCACTTGTCGCACTCAAGGCTTGGACCTTCATAGCCCTTGATGCGATAGCTGCCTTCTTCGATTTCGTATCCGGCGCAATCCGGATTGTTACCGCAGATGTGCAGCTTGCGTTTCTCATCGAGCAGATAAGCGTCCATCGCTGTGCTGCAAATCGGGCAGCGATGCTTGCCACGCAGTACCAGCGACTCCGACTCACCCTCGTCGTCCGCAGCGATTTCATCGCCCGGCACCAGGTTGACGGTAGCCTTGCAGCGTTCTTTTGGCGGCAGGCTGTAACCCGAGCAACCAAGGAACACACCGGTCGAAGCCGTACGAATTTGCATCGGACGACCGCAAGTCGTGCACGGGATGTCGGTCATGACCGGCTGATTGGCACGCATGCCGCTTTCAGGATTCTCAGCTACTTCGAGTTTCTTCTTGAAGTCGCCGTAGAACTCGTCCAGCACGCTCTTCCAGTCACGCTCGCCCTGAGCCACGTCATCAAGGTTCTCTTCCATGCCGGCGGTAAAGCCGTAGTCCATGAGATTGGAGAAGCTCTCCGACAGTCGCTCGGTAACGATGTCGCCCATTTTTTCCGAATAGAAACGACGGTTGTGCAGCGTCACATAACCGCGATCCTGAATAGTCGAAATAATCGCCGCATAAGTTGAAGGACGACCGATGCCGCGCTTTTCCATTTCCTTCACAAGGCTGGCCTCCGAGTAACGGGCCGGCGGCTTGGTGAAGTGCTGGGAAGGATCGAGCTTGATGAGCTTCATCACATCGCCCTGCGCCATGTCAGGCAGAACGTCGTCATCGCCAGGCTTGGCAATTTGCGGCATAACGCGGGTGTAACCGTCGAACTTGAGGATGCGGCCCTTGGCACGCAACTCGAAATCACCCGCCCCAACGCTGACGGTAGTCGACAGGTATTGCGCCGGCAGCATCTGGCAGGCCAGAAACTGGCGCCAGATGAGCTCGTAGAGGCGCTCCGCGTCACGCTCCATGCCTGCAAGCTTGCTCGGCGTGGTGTTGGCGTCGGACGGACGAATGGCTTCGTGAGCCTCTTGTGCGCCTTCCTTGCTGCTGTAGACGTTTGGCGCTTCCGGCAGGTACTTCTTGCCGAACTCGTCTTCGATGTAAGTACGCGCCATCGTCACGGCATCAACCGAGAGGTTGGTCGAGTCAGTACGCATATAAGTGATGTAGCCCGCTTCATACAGACGCTGAGCCATCATCATGGTCTTCTTCACACCGAAGCCCAGACGATTACTCGCAGCCTGCTGCAGGGTGGATGTGATGAATGGAGCAGAAGGCTTGCTGCTGGTCGGCTTGTCCTCGCGCTTGACGATGCTGTAGCTGGAAGACTTGAGCTTCTCCAGCGCCGCCATGGCCTGGGCTTCGTTCAGCGGCTTGAAGGCCTCGCCCTTCTCACGCGCAACGTCAAAACGCACGGTCGAACCTTTGGTAGTGCCTAAATCGGCGTGCACTTCCCAGTATTCCTCAGGGTTGAAGGCACGGATTTCGCGCTCGCGCTCGACCACCAGCTTCACCGCAACCGATTGCACACGACCGGCAGACAGGCCACGGGCGATCTTGGCCCACAGCAGCGGCGAAACCATGTAACCAACCACGCGATCGAGAAAACGACGCGCCTGCTGGGCATTTACACGATCAATATCCAGTTCGCCGGGCGCCGAGAAAGCTTCCTGAATCGCTTTCTTGGTGATTTCGTTGAACACCACTCGCTTGTAGCGGCTGTCGTCACCACCGATGGCTTCGCGCAGGTGCCATGCAATGGCTTCCCCCTCGCGATCCAAGTCGGTTGCGAGATAGATGGTGTCAGCATCTTTGGCAAGCCGGCGCAGCTCTTCGATCACCTTCTCTTTACCTGGGAGGATCTCGTACTTGGCTTTCCAGCCATGATCGGGATCGACACCCATACGCGAGACGAGCTGCTTGCGCGCTTTCTCTTTCGGTGTGAGCACCGGACCTTCGCCTGCGGCAGCCTTGCCGCGCTTGGCGGCTGGCTCTTTGCTGGCGCTAGCCGAACCGCTGGTGGGCAGGTCTCGGATATGGCCGATACTCGACTTCACCACGTATTGGTTACCCAGATACTTGTTGATGGTCTTGGCCTTAGCCGGGGATTCCACAATGACCAGCGATTTGCCCATGGATCAGAAAATTCCTGAATTCTAGAAGTGAAAGGCGGTTGGCGCCTGACGCGGCACCGCTATATATAGTTGATACAAGGTGAGGTCAAGCACAGGGTGCTGCGCGCACTCGCCTCATGCCTTGGAAAAAAGGCTCGGTTCGGCTTGCACCAAAGCAAAGCGTGGCACCTGCTCGCCGTCAACCTCGACTGACTCGAGAAACATACTCAAAGGGCGCACCCAAAAGCCGTAATCGCCATACAGGGCTTGGTAAAAGACCACTTCTTCTTCGGTCTCGGAATGCCGTGCAACATTGAACACACGGTACTGCGGACCTTTGTAATGTTGGTAGAGCCCAGGTTGTATCGGCATGCTTCGGCCCTCACTCAAATTTTTTCAAAAAAAAACAAAATAAATCCACAAAAACAAAAACCGGGGCACTTGGCCCCGGCTTCCATCAACGAGACGCTTATACGCGTTCGAAGACGGTGGAGATGCCTTGGCCGAGACCAATGCACATAGTGGCCACCCCGAAGGTGCCGCTATTCTGCTTCATCACGTTCAGCAGGGTGCCGGAAATACGCGCACCGGAGCAACCGAACGGGTGACCCAGGGCAATCGCGCCGCCGTGCAGGTTAACCTTCTCATTCATCTTGTCGAGTACTTTCAGGTCTTTCAGCACTGGCAGCGCCTGTGCGGCGAAAGCTTCATTGAGCTCGAAGAAGTCGATATCGTTGATGACAAGACCTGCACGCTTCAGGGCTTTCTGTGTAGCCGGAACTGGACCATAGCCCATGATTGCCGGATCCACACCCGCCACTGCCATCGAACGGATCACCGCCATCGGCTGAATACCCAGGTCCTGCGCACGCTGCGCCGACATCACGATCATGCACGAAGCACCATCAGTGATCTGCGACGAAGTACCGGCAGTCACGGTGCCGCCCTTTGGATTGAAAGCAGGCTTGAGGGCCGCCAGGCTTTCCAGGGTAGTTTCCGGACGAATGGTTTCGTCGTAGTCGAACAGTTTCAGGAAACCGTTCTCGTCATAGCCCTGCATCGGGATGATTTCGTCTTTGAACTTGCCTTCCAGAGTTGCCTTGTGGGCGAGCTGGTGGGAACGCACGCCAAAGGCGTCTTGCTGCTCACGCGTGATGCCGTGCATCTTGCCCAGCATTTCAGCGGTCAGGCCCATCATGCCCGAGGCTTTCGCCGCGTACAGGGACATGTGCGGGTTCGGATCGACACCGTGCATCATGCTCACATGGCCCATATGCTCGACGCCGCCAACCACGAACACGTCACCGTTACCGGTCATGATCGCTTGCGCTGCAGTGTGCAGAGCGCTCATCGACGAGCCGCACAGACGGCTGACGGTCTGGCCGGCCGAGGTATGCGGGATCTGGGTCATCAGCGACGCCATGCGCGCAATGTTCCAGCCCTGCTCCAGGGTCTGGTTTACACAGCCCCAGATCACGTCCTCGACTTCAGCAGGATCGACCTTGACGTTGCGCTCCAGCAATTTGCTGATCAGGTGCGCCGACATGTCTTCAGCGCGGGTGTTGCGGTGCATGCCGCCCTTGGAGCGGCCCATCGGTGTACGACCGAAGTCGACAATCACGACGTCTCTATGATTCAAGCACATAAGATCACTCTCACTCAAGTTGGGGGCGCTA
>NZ_JBIUWM010000069.1:0-25383 GCF_044743445.1 Pseudomonas sp. NPDC087615
CGACTTAACCGTATAACCTGAACCGCCGTATACGGAACCGTACGTACGGTGGTGTGAGAGGACGGCGGATGTGAATCCGCCTCCTACTCGATGGTGATCGTCAGGCGCCGCCCAACACTGCTTTCACTGCCGCCACCGAGCGCTCGACATCTTCCCTGGTCATGGTGGTGAACATCGGCAGCGACACAATCAGCCGTCCCACACGCTCCGCCACTGGCAACATGCCTTCCTGGAAACCGCGCTCGCGGTACAGGCTCAACAAGTGGATCGGCGGGTAGTGATAGCCGATCCCGATGCCTTTTGCCTGCATCTGCTCCATGAACGTGGCTCGCGCCGGCAAGCCATCCTTGCGCTCCGGCAATACCAACTGGAACAGGTGCCAGTTGCTGTTCTCGAAATCCGCGGGCGGTAATTGCGCGCCATAGGTGGTTTCGAAATCCTCGCCGAAGCATTTGAAATAGTGTCGGGCCAGTTCACGCCGATGGGCGGTCAACGCCTCGATATGGGCGAATTGACCAAGGCCAATGGCGGCGGCGATGTCGGTCATGTTGAATTTGCCACCGAGCACGTCGACGTCCAGACCATCGAAACCATTGCGGGTCACGCCCTGCAAGCGGTACTTCTCCGCCAGCCGTGCTTCCTCGGGCGTGTTCAGCACCAGGCAACCGCCCTCGGAGCAGGTCACATTCTTGTTCGCCTGAAAGCTGAACGACACGAAGTCGCCAGTCGCGCCAATGCGTTGGCCACTCCAGCGCGAACCCAGGGCCTGAGCCGCGTCTTCGACAATGCGCAGATTGTGTTTGGCGGCGATGGCGTACAGGCGATCCATGTCCACTGGCAAACCGGCCAGATACACCGCAATCACCGCTTTGGTCCGCGGTGTAATGGCGGCTTCGAGTTGATCCAGGTCGATGTTGCGGGTTATCGGGTCGATGTCGGCAAACACAGGCGTGGCGCCGACTTCAAGGATTACATTGGCCGTGGCCACCCAGGAAATCGGTGTGGTGATCACCTCGTCGCCCGGGCCGATGCCGGCAATGCGCAAGGCGATTTCCATGGTGCAGGTGCCGGAGTTGAACGTGCGCACCGGGCGCCCGCCAAAGTATTCCGAAAGCTGCGCTTCAAAGGCCTGAACTTTCGGCCCGCTGGTAATCCAGCCGGAGCGCAGCACGTCGCCTACAGCGGCAATCGTTGCTTCATCGATAACGGGTTTGGAAAACGGCAGGAATGGCAGTTGGCTCATGGGGCGTCGATCATCCGCTGGTTGGATGCCTGAGGCAGGCGCGCCACAGCATGGCCCGAAACCGCCGTCGGCGCCAAGCCGTGCGCGTCGATATCGACTGCTATGCTGGTTTGACCGTGTTGCATTGACGCCGAGCGCCAGCCAAGAGAGAGCCCGTCATGTCCCAGTTGCCGTCCCTGAGCCAGTTACGTGATCCAGATGCCTTCCTGCGCCGTCACTTGGGCCCCGATGCCGCCGAGCAGCAGGCGATGCTCGACAGCCTGGGGCTCGGCAGTCGGATCGAACTGATCGAGCAAACCGTGCCGCCGAGTATCCGCCTCAATCGTGCGCTGGATTTGCCGCCAGCCCTCGATGAGCAAGCGGCGCTGGCCAAATTGCACGGTTATGCCGAGCAAAATCAGGTCTGGACCAGCCTGATCGGAATGGGCTACCACGGCACCCTCACGCCGACCGTCATCCTGCGCAACGTGCTGGAAAATCCCGGCTGGTACACCGCGTACACGCCCTATCAACCGGAGATCGCCCAAGGCCGGCTCGAAGCGCTGCTGAATTTCCAGCAACTGACCATCGACCTCACCGGCCTCGAACTGGCCAATGCCTCGCTGCTCGACGAAGCCACGGCGGCAGCGGAAGCCATGGCGTTGGCCAAGCGCGTGGCGAAGTCCAAGAGCAATCTGTTTTTCGTCGACGAAAACTGTCATCCACAAACCCTTTCCGTGGTGCAGACCCGCGCCGAGGGCTTTGGGTTTGAAGTGATCGTCGACGCTGTGGATAACTTGAAGCAGCACCAGGTGTTTGGTGCGCTGCTGCAATACCCCGACACGCACGGCGAGATCCGTGATCTGCGGCCGTTGATCGATCACCTGCATGCGCAACAGGCACTGGCCTGCGTCGCCACCGATTTACTGAGTTTGCTGTTGCTGACGCCGCCGGGTGAACTGGGCGCGGATGTGGTGTTCGGCTCATCCCAGCGCTTTGGCGTGCCCATGGGGTACGGCGGCCCGCACGCCGCGTTTTTTGCCAGTCGCGAGGCATACAAACGGGCGATTCCCGGGCGGATCATCGGGGTGTCGAAAGACGCCCGGGGCAACGTGGCGTTGCGCATGGCCCTGCAAACCCGCGAACAACATATCCGCCGCGAGAAGGCCAACTCGAATATCTGCACCGCGCAGGTTCTCCTGGCCAACATCGCCAGTTTCTATGCGGTCTATCACGGGCCGGAAGGTTTGAAACGGATCGCCCAGCGCGTGCATCGGCTGACCTGCATTCTTGCCGCCGGTCTTGAGCGTCACGGCATCAACCGGGTCAACACACAGTTTTTCGACACGCTGACGCTGGAGGTGGGCGGCGCGCAAACCGCGATCATCGAAAGTGCTCAGGCTGCGCAGATCAACCTGAGGATTCTTGGCCGTGGCCGAGTCGGTCTGAGCCTCGATGAAACCTGTGATGAACGCACCGTCGCCAAACTTTTTGATGTGCTGCTGGGTGCCGATCATGGGCTGATCGTTGACGATCTCGACGCTGAAGTGCTGGTTTGCGGCATTCCCGTCACTCTCCAGCGCAACACACCTTACCTGCGCCATCCGGTGTTCAACGCCCATCACAGCGAAACCGAGATGCTGCGTTACCTCAAGCAACTGGAGAACAAGGATCTGGCGCTCAACCAGTCGATGATCCCGCTGGGCTCCTGCACCATGAAGCTCAACGCCACCAGCGAGATGATCCCGATCACCTGGCCGTCGTTCGCTCATCTGCATCCGTTTGCACCGCGAGAGCAGGCCGTCGGTTACACGCTGATGATCGAAGAACTGGAACGCTGGCTGTGCGCTATCACCGGCTTCGATGCGATCTGTATGCAGCCCAACTCCGGCGCCCAGGGCGAGTACGCCGGGCTGCTGGCGATCCGCAAGTATCACGAGAGTCGCCAACAGGGCGCGCGGGATATCTGCCTGATTCCTTCCTCGGCCCACGGCACCAACCCGGCCTCGGCGCAGATGGCCGGGATGCGCGTGGTGATCGTCGAATGTGATGACGCGGGTAACGTCGATCTGGAGGACTTGAAGGCCAAAGCCGCCGAGGCCGGGAATAAGCTGTCCTGCCTGATGGCGACCTACCCGTCGACCCAAGGCGTCTACGAGGAGGGCATCAGCGAGATTTGCGAGGTTATCCACAAGCACGGCGGTCAGGTGTACATGGATGGCGCCAATCTGAATGCGCAGGTTGGACTGACGCGGCCGGCGGACATCGGCGCCGATGTCTCGCACATGAATTTGCATAAGACTTTTTGCATTCCCCATGGCGGTGGCGGGCCGGGTATGGGGCCGATCGGCATTCGCGCGCACTTGGCGCCGTTCGTCGCCAATCATCCGGTGGTGCCGATTGACGGGCCAATGGCGCAGAACGGCGCCGTGAGCGCGGCGCCGTGGGGCAGTGCGAGCATTCTGCCCATCAGTTGGATGTACATCGCGATGATGGGGCCGCAACTGGCGGACGCCAGCGAGGTGGCGATTCTGGCGGCGAATTATCTGGCCCAGCATTTATCCGGTGCGTTCCCGGTGCTGTACACCGGACGCAACGGTCGGGTGGCCCATGAATGCATTCTCGATTTGCGGCCACTGAAAGCGCAGACCGGTATCAGCGAGGAAGACGTCGCCAAGCGTTTGATGGACTACGGTTTTCATGCGCCGACCATGTCGTTCCCGGTGCCGGGTACGTTGATGGTTGAACCGACTGAGAGTGAATCCAAGGCTGAACTGGACCGCTTCATCGGCGCGATGCTGAGCATCCGCGCCGAAATCAGCGAAGTGCAGAACGGCAATTGGCCGGCCGAAGACAACCCGCTCAAACGCGCACCGCATACGTTGGCGGATGTCACCGGGGTGTGGGAACGGCCCTATAGCATCGAGCAGGGCATCACCCCGGATGCGCATACCAAAGCGCACAAGTATTGGCCGGCGGTGAATCGTGTGGACAACGTTTACGGGGATCGCAATCTGTTTTGCGCCTGCGTGCCGGTGGATGAGTACCGCTGAACTGACGGTTGAACCGGATCCACTGTGGGCCTGCTCGTGAAAGCGGTGTGTCAGTCAGTAGAAAGGTTGGCTGGACTGACGCCTTCGCGAGCAAGCCCGCTCCCACAGGGTTCTGTGGTGAATCTGAAATAGCGAGCAAAAAAATACCGCTCAATCGAGCGGCATTTTTGTGGGCGAAAGGCTTATTCGGAAGCCACGGCGTTCTTCGCCAGAATCGCATTCGCCAATTCCATGTCCGTCGCTTGCAGGCCCGGGTTGTCGGCGCGGACTTTCTGCATCGCTGCTTCCAGATACGGACCGCGAATGCCGCCGTCACTGGCAACGAAACTGCCGGCATCGTCCTGTGCCGCGACGATCAATTTGTGATCCTTGAAGGTCAGGTAAGTCGAACCGGTGGTAGCACCGGACGAAATGACGTTACGCCAAAAGCTGTCCGCCATGGCCGAACCAACGGGAAGGGACAGCAAGGCCAGCGTGGCGACAGCAAGTTTGAGACGCATGATGAGGTGACTCCTGGGGGTTAACTACGGCGTTGGATCGTCATTTTCCCGATCCGGTTCCGTACGCAATCATTCGGCATGCTCAACCAACAAAATCGCGCCTTGTTGCCCGGTCACGCGAACACGCTCGCCAACCGGTGTGTCAGGCCCTCTGGCGATCCACACGCCATCAGCAACCTTGATCTTGCCGTGACCGTCGGCAATCGCTTCGCTGACCACGAACACGTTGCCGATCAATTCCTGCCCCCGCAGGTTCAGGAGTGGTTGATCACTGCGACGCACCGCGGTGCGTTGGCGTCGCCACCAATACAGCGCGGTCAGGATCGAAAACAGCGCAAACAGCACCAGCTGGATTTCCCACGGCAGCGTCGGCAAGACAAACGTTGTGACCCCGACAGCGGCAGCCGCCATGCCGATCCACAGCAGATAGCCGCCAGCCCCGAACACTTCGAGGATCAGCAACACGGTGCCCAGCCCCAGCCAGCTCCAGAAGGTGAACAGTTCGGTCGGCATGACTCAGACCTTCTTGCCGTCAAAAGTCGCTTTGACAATTTCGGTAATCCCACCCACCGCGCCGATCATCGAACTGGCTTCCAGTGGCATGAGGATGACTTTGCTGTTGTTGGCCGAGGCCAGTTTGCCCAGTGCGTCGATGTATTTCTGCGCGACGAAATAGTTGACTGCTTGTACGTTGCCGCCGGCGATGGCTTCGGACACCACTTTGGTCGCCTGGGCTTCGGCTTCGGCCTGACGCTCGCGGGCTTCGGATTCAAGAAACGCGGCCTGACGGCTACCTTCGGCTTCCAGAATCTGCGCCTGCTTCTTGCCTTCTGCGGTGAGGATCGCCGAGGCTCGCAGGCCTTCGGCTTCGAGGATCTGCGCACGTTTGATACGTTCGGCTTTCATTTGACCGGACATGGCAGCCATCAGGTCAGCGGGCGGGCTGATGTCCTTTATTTCGATCCGGGTGATTTTAATGCCCCATGGGGCGGTGGCTTCGTCGACGGTGCGCAGCAGCCGTTCGTTGATGTTGTCACGCTGGCTGAGCATGGCGTCCAGCTCCATGGAGCCGAGCACGGTGCGGATGTTGGTCTGTAGCAAATTGCGAATGGCGTGTTCGAGGTTGTTCACCTCGTAGGCGGCCTGGGCCGTGTTGACCACCTGGAAGAAACACACGGCGTCGATCTGCACCGTGGCGTTATCGGAGGTGATGACTTCCTGGGGCGGGATATCCAGCACGCTTTCCATCACGTTGATCTTGCGACCGATACGATCCATCACCGGAATGATGATGTTCAGCCCAGGTTTGAGGGTGTTGGTTTAGCGCCCGAAGCGTTCGACCGTCCACTCGAAACCTGCGGCACGACTTTGAAACCCATGAACAGAATGGCGATTGCCAGGGCCACAAACAGTAAAAGCACACTTCCGGTCTGCATAACGATTCCTTGTTGGATGGATCAATGGGGTTGCGATGGCGCCAGTGTAACGGCGTGGCCCGGGCTTAAGAACAGCTTGATGGCAATCTGATTATTTGTGCTCACTCTGCGGCGTCACCCGCAGCACCTCCTCAATCGTCGTCAGCCCTGCCGCCACTTTCTGTGCGCCGGACAGGCGCAAGCTGCGCATGCCTTCCTTGAACGCTTGGCGGCGGATCGCCGTGAGGTCGGTGTCCGGGGTGATGAAGGCTTTGAGGCTGTCGCTCAGTTGCATGATTTCGTAAACCCCCGCGCGGCCGCGATAACCGGTGTCGCGGCACTCCAGGCAACCGATGGCGCGATGGGCACTGCCCGGCAGCGGCGCCTGCCAGGGGCGGGTCAGGGTTTGCCAGTCCTCATCTTCGAGCGTCAGCGGCGCCTTGCAGTGCGGGCACAAGGTGCGCACCAGACGCTGGGCCATGACCCCGAGAACGGTGGCTTTGATCAAGTAATGCGGTACACCCAGTTCAAGCAAGCGGCTGATCGCACTCGGTGCGTCATTGGTGTGCAAGGTCGACAGCACCAAGTGCCCGGTCAGCGCAGCCTGAATCGCCATTTCGGCGGTTTCGAGGTCGCGGATCTCGCCGATCATGATGATGTCCGGGTCTTGCCGCATCAGCGCGCGCACCCCGGCGGCGAAACTCAGATCGATGTTGTGCTGCACCTGCATCTGGTTGAATGCCGGCTCGACCATTTCGATGGGGTCTTCGATGGTGCAGAGGTTGACCTCCGGCGTCGCCAGTTTCTTCAGCGTGGTGTACAGCGTGGTGGTCTTGCCCGAACCGGTCGGCCCGGTGACCAGAATGATGCCGTTGGGCTGTCGGGTCATGTCCTGCCAGCGGCGCAGGTCGTCGGCGGAAAAACCCAACTGATCGAAGTTCTTGAGCAGCACTTCCGGGTCGAAGATCCGCATGACCATTTTTTCGCCAAACGCGGTGGGCAGCGTTGATAACCGCAACTCGACTTCGCCGCCGTCTGGGGTCTTGGTCTTGACCCGGCCGTCCTGGGGTTTGCGCTTTTCGGCGACGTTCATCCGGCCGAGGCTTTTCAGGCGGCTGACAATCGCCATCGTCACCTGCGGCGGGAATTGATAGACGTTGTGCAGCACCCCATCGATGCGAAAACGTACCGTGCCTTGCTCGCGGCGCGGTTCGATGTGGATATCACTGGCGCGCTGTTGAAAGGCGTACTGGAACAGCCAGTCGACGATGTTGACGATGTGCGCATCGTTGGCGTCCGGCTCCTGATCGCTGGCACCGAGGTTGAGCAGTTGCTCGAAATTGCCCAGGTTACCGTTCTGCTGATCGCCACTGCTCGCGCCGCTGACCGATTTGGCCAAGCGAAAGAACTCGACGCTGAAGCGCTGGATATCTACCGGGTTGGCGACCACCCGTTTGATCGGCAGCTTCAAGACATGGGTCAGGTCGGCTTCCCAGCCGTTTACATAGGGCTGGGCGCTGGCCACGGTCACCGAGTCGCGGTCGATTCCTACGGCGAGGATCTTGTGCCGTTGGGCGAAGGCGTAGGACATCAGCGGGGTGATGGCGGCGACGTTGATCTTCAGCGGGTCGATGCGCAGGTACGGCTGCCCGGCCTGCTGCGCCAGCCATAGGGTCAGGCTTTCCAGATCGAGGTGCTTGCCCGGACGGCTGAGGTCGTCCAGTTGTTGGCTGGCGATGAATTCCAGTGGATGCATCTGGCCATGGGCAGCATGACGGCGGCGCGCATTCAGCGCCTGCTCCGCCGAGTTCTGGCTGATGAAGCCTTGGGCGACCAGTTCACGCAGCACATCGTTGAGTTCCAGCCAGCGGTCCTGAATAGCGAGTTGAACGGACATGCGGGCTTCCTTTTAAGCGACGTTGCGCCAAAGGATAGTCGCGGCCCGGCAGACCGTTGGGCCACTACCCGATGAAGCCGTTGCCGGATTTGTCAGCCGGCAGCCTGCGCTGGCGCATCCCACGCGCTGTCGGCGTTTTGCAGATTCACCGAGCAGACGCTGATCAGGTTACGAAGTTTTTCCGCGATGACCTGAGCGCGATGCCAGCTCAGGCCGCCCATGATCAGGTCGATCGACAGCAGATCGTCCAGCCGCTGCACGTTGACCTGCTCGGGCGTGAGCAATTGCAGTGCGAACAGGTTCAGCACTCGCACCAGCAAATCCGGCTCGGCCTCGGCGAGGATCTGATAGTGCGCCAGGCAATGGGCGTTGCTGACGCTCCAGACGTCGGCGCGGGCGGGTAGGGGGGTTACGGCTTCGAGGTGCGGCATGACGAGTCTCCAAAATCACTGGAGGAATTTTTACATTCGGTGCCGGGTATTTCTTATCTATGATGGGCGCTATTGGCGGATGGTCGGGAAGATCAATTCGCAAATTGGTCTATTTGAGGTTTTTTTATGCATAGCGAACTGGACGGCTACGACCGCAAGATTCTCGCCCTGCTGCAAGAGGACGCTTCGCTGTCCAGTGCGCAGATCGCCGAACAGGTGGGGCTGTCGCAATCACCGTGCTGGCGGCGGATTCAGCGGATGAAGGAGGAAGGGATCATTCGCGGACAGGTGACGTTGCTGGATCGCAAGAAAATAGGCCTGAACACGCAGATCTTTGCCGAGATCAAACTCAATGCGCACGGGCGTTCGAACTTCACCGAATTCACCGAAGCGATTCGTGGTTTTCCGCAAGTGCTGGAGTGTTATGTGCTGATGGGTGCGGTCGACTTTCTGCTGCGCATTGTTGCGGCGGACATCGAGGCGTATGAGCGGTTCTTCTTCGAGAAGCTGTCGCTGGTGCCGGGGATTCAGGAAGTGAACTCGATTGTGGCGTTGTCGGAGATCAAGTCCACAACGAGCCTGCCGGTTTGAGTTTTCAGGCGTCTGTAATGGCCTCTTCGCGAGCAGGCTCGCTCCCACATTTGGAATGAGTTTCCCTGTGGGAGCGAGCCTGCTCGCGAAAGCGGTGTTACATGCGCAGCAACATTTTCCACGCGCGATTCTGATAAACCGCAATCGCCTGCTGCTTGCGCGCATCGAGCAATTCGTCAGTGATGGTCGGCTCGTTGGCCAGTTGCGCCAGTTTGTTCAGCTCGCCGTACAGGCGATCCATTTCCGGGATCTCCAGCACGTTGCGCGCGTGGTGCAGCCAGACCTGAATGCGCTCGATACGCGGCAGTTGCTCGGCCAGATCTTCCGGCTGTTGCTGATAGCGCTGCAATTGCAGGGACGTGGCTTCTTCGCCCAACAGGCGCGGCAACCAACTGTGCAACTGCGCACCACCCTGACGATTACCGCGCGTGTTGCGCTCGGCGGTCCAGGTGCGGGCCAGCAACCAGCGCGAGGTGTTCAGCGAGAACAGGCCCCAGCGCGGGTCTTGGAGTTCTTCGAGGAACTGCTCCGGCGCGGCTTTGCGCACGTCTTCGTCTTCGATACCGGCCTGAACCAGCGGACGCCAGTCCTCCAGCAGTGCATCGAGGGCGACGCGCAGGTCGTGGGTCGACGGACGCGGCGCAGCCTGACCGAGGCTGCTGAGCAGGGCGCGCATTTCCGCCAGGTTTTCGACCCAGTCCAGCAACAGGCGCCAGTGACCGTTGAAACGGTACTGTTCAGCCAGACGCTGGCTGCTGCCGAGCAAGTGCCAGCACAGCGCGGCGAAGGCGTCGTCCAGTGGCGTTTCGGTTGTCAGTTGCGGCGCCGGCAGGCTCAGCGAGTAGCTGTTGGCGTCATATAGACGGTAGCCTCGCTCGGCCTTGCTGATGTCGCACGGCATCAGGGCCAGGGTTTCAGCCAGTTCGGCGGCCAGTTCCAGCAGCGCGGCAGGCTCGCCTTCGCGCAGCTCCAGCTCCAGCTCGCAGATTTCTTCTTTCTGTTTGCCGACCACGACGTGGCCCAGATCCAGCGCGGCTTCGATGACCACTTTGCTCTTGCCACGGCCCCAGGCGATTTCGGCGCGCTCGCGGACGAAATCGGTGGTGAAGATCGGCTTCAGGGTTTTCTTGTCCAGTTCGGCCAGTTCCTCGGGCCAGCATTCGCCGTCGAGTTTCTTCACGTCGAGCTTGGCTTTGGGCAGGTTCCAGTCGTATTCGTTACGCTCGGACAGACCGGCAACGCTCTGGCCACGGGTCTTGAGGGTCTGAATCACCTCATCGCCATCCTTGCGCAGGCGCAGGGCGACTTTGGCCTGGGCCAGGTCGCGCTCCGGGGTGTCGAAGTATTGGTTCATCAACTCACGGCGTTCCCAGCCACTTTTGTTGCGTTTTTTCAGTAGCGGGTGCTCGCGCAGGGCAGCGAGGGTTTCGCGGCTGACGCGGAGTTTGATTTCGGTTTCTTTCTGCATGGCCGGAAAATCCAGGATCGGGAGCGCAGCCGGGGGAATGTGTGGCTGCCAAGGTCGTGCAGTGTACAGGACTGATTCGTCCTACGCCCTGCGGCGGTTTATTCCTGGCGCCGGATGGTTCTATGATGGACTTCAATTCGGGAGTTGGAGTCAGCGATGCCTTTGCCGTCCATGAAAGACCAGTTCGCTGCGCTGATTGCCGCGCCGTCGGTCAGCTGCACCCAACCGAGCCTGGATCAGTCCAATCGGGCGGTCATCGATCTGCTCGCCGGATGGCTGGGTGATCTGGGCTTCAGTTGCGATATCCAGCAGGTCAGCCCCGGCAAATTCAACCTGCTCGCCAGTTTCGGCAGCGGCCCCGGCGGGCTGGTGCTGGCCGGGCACAGCGACACGGTGCCGTACGACGATGCGTTGTGGCAGACCGATCCTCTGACACTCACCGAAGTCGATGGCCGCTGGGTCGGTTTGGGCAGTTGTGACATGAAGGGCTTCTTCGCCCTGATCATCGAAGCTGTGCTGCCGCTGCTCGACCAACCGTTCAAGCAACCGCTGCTGATCCTCGCCACTTGCGATGAAGAGAGCTCGATGTCCGGCGCCCGTGCGCTGGCCGAGGCTGGGCGGCCGCTGGGCCGTGCTGCCGTGATCGGCGAGCCGACCGGGCTCAAGCCGATCCGCATGCACAAAGGCATCATGATGGAGCGCATCGACATTCTCGGGCAGAGCGGCCATTCGTCGGATCCGCGTCTGGGCCACAGCGCCCTCGAAGCGATGCACGATGCCATTGGCGAACTGCGTGGCTTGCGCCTGTTGTGGCAGCGTGAATTCAACAACCCACAGTTCAGCGTGCCGCAACCGACGATGAACTTCGGTTGCATCCATGGCGGCGACAACCCCAACCGTATCTGCGGCCAGTGTTCCCTGGAATTCGACTTGCGCCCGTTGCCGGGCATGGACCCGAAAGTGCTGCGCGCCGAGATTCTGCGCAAGCTCAACCCGGTCGCCGAACGGCATCAGGTGAAGATCGACTACAAACCGTTGTTTCCGGAGGTCCCGCCGTTCGAGCAGGCTGAAGATGTCGAATTGGTGCGTATTGCCGAAAAGCTCACCGGTCACCGTGCCGAAGCAGTAGCGTTTGGCACCGAAGCGCCTTATCTTCAGCGCCTGGGCTGCGAAACCATCGTGCTCGGCCCCGGCGACATCGCCTGTGCGCATCAGCCCGGCGAGTACCTTGAAATGTCACGTTTGCAGCCTACCGTGCATCTATTGCGACAGTTGATTGAACATTACTGCCTGAGCCCGGACAAACCCTGATTTCCCCTTGTGGGAGCGGGTTTGCTCGCGAAAGCGGTGTGTCAGTCGATAGTGATGTACCTGATACACCGCTTTCGCGAGCGAGCCCGCTCCCACAGGGGACTGTGTTTTGCCCGATCAAACGCTGTAAATTGCCAGCACCCCAACCCGTATTCATGAGGAGAACGCGCGTGTCGCCAAGCCTGTTCCGACGATAACCACCAGCCCGCTGTGCGTTTTCCGTTTCGCCCTTTTTCCGGCTGCTATTTATTACAGGCCCAGGTTCATGCCCGAATACGTTAATTGGCTTCGTCACGCGTCCCCTTACATCAATGCCCACCGTGATTGCACCTTCGTCGTCATGCTGCCCGGCGACGGCGTTGAGCATCCGAATTTCGGCAACATCGTCCACGACATCGTGCTGCTGCACAGCCTCGGCGTGCGTTTGGTGCTGGTGCACGGTTCGCGTCCGCAGATTGAAACCCGCCTCGCCGCTCGCGGCCTGACTCCGCATTACCACCACGGCATGCGCATCACCGATGCGGCGACGCTGGAATGTGTGATCGACGCCGTTGGCCAACTTCGGATCGCCATCGAAGCGCGCCTGTCGATGGACATGGCTTCCTCGCCCATGCAAGGCTCGCGTCTGCGCGTGGCCAGCGGCAATCTCGTTACCGCGCGGCCTATCGGTGTGCTGGAAGGGGTCGACTATCACCACACCGGCGAAGTGCGCCGGGTCGACCGCAAGGGCATCAACCGTTTGCTGGACGAGCGTTCGATTGTGTTGCTGTCGCCGCTGGGGTATTCGCCGACCGGCGAGATTTTCAATCTGGCTTGCGAAGACGTGGCTACCCGCGCCGCCATTGACCTGGGCGCCGACAAGTTACTGTTGTTTGGCGCTGACCTCGGTCTGATCGACGAGAACGGCAAACTGGTGCGTGAACTGCGCCCGCAGCAAGTGCCGGCGCATTTGCAGCGTCTGGGCAACAGCAATTATCAGGCGGAGTTGCTGGATGCCGCCGCTGAAGCCTGCCGTGGAGGCGTGGCGCGCAGCCATATCGTCAGTTACGTCGAGAACGGCGCGCTGCTGACCGAACTGTTCACCCGTGACGGTGGCGGTACGTTGGTGGCCCAGGAGCAATTCGAGCTGGTACGCGAGGCGGCGATTGAAGACGTCGGCGGCTTGCTCGACCTGATCAGCCCGCTGGAAGAGCAAGGCATTCTGGTGCGTCGTTCGCGCGAAGTGCTGGAGCGCGAGATCGAGCAGTTCAGCGTGGTCGAGCGTGAAGGCATGATCATCGCCTGTGCGGCGCTGTATCAGATTGCCGAGTCGGATGCCGGCGAACTGGCCTGCCTGGCAGTAAACCCGGAGTACCGCCATGGCGGTCGCGGTGATGAACTGCTGGAGCGCATCGAGACTCGTGCCCGGGCCCAAGGCTTGAAGACATTGTTCGTCCTCACCACGCGCACTGCGCACTGGTTCCGTGAGCGTGGGTTTGAGCCAAGCAGCGTTGAGCGTCTGCCGGCAGCGCGGGCCTCGTTGTACAACTTTCAGCGTAATTCGAAGATCTTCGAAAAGACGCTTTGATTCATCAGGGTGTGGGGAGCCGGTACAGGCTGCAAGCTCCCCACCTCATCGTATTTCTTCTGACACTCTCCTCCTGATTTCCCACCACTGAAAACGACGTCTGAATCGAGCCGGGTCATGCCGGCAAGGACGGCGGCTGCGCTGTGAGCGGAAAAAATCTCCCGATACACAAACTGTAACAATTGACCCGGATAGTGCGCTGGGTTGGCTGTTGGGGTGACGGAATTGTGTCTGGATTGCTTCAGTGCAAAACGGACTAAACAGGACGCTCTTAATACCCTTCAGGAATTGACTGGCGCGTTGTCGTGGGGAGCACCATAGCGCGCAAATGCGGGGTTTAAATTCCTAAAGGGTATTAGAAAAGAAGGTATCCATTCTTTTCAGGTTCATGACGAATTCATGAACCTGCATGGACCAAAAAACCGGAGATTAGACCATGGTCGTAGACACACAAAGTTACGATTGACTTGTGGGTCACGCTCTGGCGCTAATCGCGAACCTTCGGACTCGGGCATCGATCCGGGCCAGGAAAACAAGAATTAGAAACGAGAGGAGCTTAACAATGAATAAGTCCACTTTGGCCGTGGCTGTGGCCGTAGGGGTTTTGGCGCAGCAGGCAGGCGCCGCGGGTTTCATCGAAGACAGCAAGGCGTCCGTCAGTTCTCGCACCATGTACTTCAATGCCGACAATCGTGACGGCGGATCGGATCAGAAAGAAGCCGCGCAAGGCTTCAAGTTTGATTACCTGTCCGGTTTCACTCAAGGCACGGTCGGTTTTGGTCTTGATGTCCAGGCGCTCAGCGGTATTCACCTGGACGGTGGCCGTGGTCATCACCCAAACAATAATTCGTTCAATCCAAGTGATTCCGACGGCTCGGCCACGCAGTCGTGGAGCCGCATTGCAGGTAACGTCAAGGCACGTCTGTCCAAGACCGAAGCTCACTTGGGTGGCGCGCTGCAACCTAGCTTGCCGATTCTGGTCGCGAACGATAGCCGTCTGCTGCCTCAAACCTTCGAGGGTGGCACGATCACCTCCAAGGAAATCGACAACGTCACCTTCAACGCCGGTCAGCTCGAGCACGCGGTGGGTCGCGCCTCGTCAAACAGTACCGGCCTGGCCGTGGCCGGTGGTACGCAGGACAGCAATCAGTTCCGCTATGCCGGTGCTGACTGGAAGGTCACCAAAGACCTGACCCTGCAGTACTACCACTCGAACCTGCAGGATTATTACAAGCAGAACTTCTTCGGCCTGGTGCACGTTCTTCCGATCAGCACCAACCAGTCGTTCAAGACCGATATCCGCTATTTCGACAGCAGCTCCGACGGCAAGAACGGCGAAGCCGGCTATCAGTTCAACAACAACGGTGGCTATGCCAAGAACGCCGGTGAAGTTGACAACAAAACCTGGAGTGCGATGTTCACCTACACCTTGGGTGGCAGTGCCTTCCTGGTGGGTCATCAGCGCGTCAACGATGACGGTGGTTTCGTCTTCCTGAACCAAGGCAACGTGGTCGATGGCAATGGTCGTAACGAAGGTGCTGGGGGCGCGAGCTTCTACCTGTTCACTGATGCGATGGTCAACAGCTTCATTCGTGCCGGTGAAAACACCACGTTCGGTCAATACAGCTATGACTTCGCTGCGCTGGGCGTGCCTGGCCTGAAAGCCTCGGTTGCCTACTTGTACGGTGATGACATCAAAGCCAAGAACGGTGGCGCCGATCAGTCCGAGTGGGAACGTGACCTGCGTGTGGACTACACCATTCAGCAAGGTGCTCTGAAAGGGTTTGGCACGACGGTGCGTCATGGTACTTACCGTGGCAGCGGTACCGGCATCGCCAGCCAGGATCAGACGCGTCTGATCTTCAACTACACCTATAGCTTCATGTAAAAAGTCCTCGAAAAAGAACCTCGCCCTTTGGCGAGGTTTTTTTTGCGCTTTTTTTGATATTCCTTAATTAGAGTTTCTAATTGTTTTTTATTCTTTTTGGCTTTTTATGCTGGGGTCTAAAGTGAGCCCGTTCGGAGCCGGTGATCTGCCCGGTGTTTTGGCAATTTTGTCCCTCGACAATCCTGATATTCAGGAATCGGCGCTTCAGCCGATACCTCGGATCGGTGGTGCGTTTGCATATGCCCTAACGCTATGAAAAAGAGTTGAACAATTCTTTTTGGGATTATGCAGGGGTATTCTTCCGCGGCTTTGGCTGGGGGGTAAACGGCCAGCCGCGAATCACACGTTGAGGATTGCGGACAATCGATCCGCAACCGCCAACAAAAGAACTAGAAACGATAGGAGCGATACATGAACAAGTCCACCTTGGCCCTGGCTGTGGCCGTAGGGGTTTTGGCGCAGCAGGCAGGCGCCGCCGGTTTCATCGAAGACAGCAAAGCTACTTTGGGGCTGCGTAACTTCTACATCAATAACGATAACCGTGACTCGGGTGCTCACTCCACCCAGAGCAAAGCTGAAGAATGGGGCCAAGGCTTCGATCTGCGCTTCATCTCCGGTTACACCCAAGGCACCGTCGGTTTCGGTATCGATGCCATCGGCCTGTTGGGCGTGCGTCTGGATTCGGGTGGCGGCACCAATGGGGCAACCAGCAGCACGTCGTACGGCGGCACGGTTTTCCCAAGTGAGTCCAATGGCAAAGCGGTTAACAACTTCTCCAGCCTGGGCCTGACTGCCAAAGCCAAGATCTCCCAGACTGAACTGAAGCTCGGCACCCTGCAGCCAAAGCTGCCAGTCATCGTGACCAACGATGGCCGTCTGCTGCCGCAAACCTTTCAAGGTGGCCAGATCACGTCCAACGAGATCAAAGACCTGACGCTGATTGGCGGTCAGATCGAAGCTGTGAAGGGGCGTAACTCCAGCAATAACGAGAACATGGCCATTGGCGGTGCAAGTGCTCGTACGGCTAACAGCAACAAGTTCATCTACGCCGGTGGTGATTACAAAATCACCAAAGACCTGACTGCCCAGTACTACTACGGCAATCTGGAAGACTTCTACAAACAGCACTTCCTGGGCCTGGTTCACAACTGGGCAATCGGCCCTGGCGTGTTGAAATCGGACTTGCGTTATTTCAACAGCTCCGATGACGGGTTGAATGGCCACGACTCGGCTTATTTCAGTAACGGTAACTACACCGGTTTCAATGCGGGTAAGGGCAAAGTCGACAACAACCTTTACAGCGGCTTGTTCCTGTATAGCGTTGAAGGTCATACCTTCGGTGGCGGCTACCAGGTCAGCAACGGCAGCAGTGACTTCCCTTGGCTGAACCAGGGTGATGGTTCCTCGGCTTACATCACCACCGACATGCAGATCGCCAAGTTTGCCCGTGCTGGCGAACGTACGTGGCAGGCTCGCTACTCCTATGACTTCGCCAAGGTTGGCGTGCCTGGCCTGACCGCGGGTGTGGTTTACCTGCGTGGCGATAATATCGACACCGTGGGTAAAAATGGCCGTGAAAACGGCCATGGCAACTCCGAGTGGGAACGCGACCTGACCATCGGTTACGTCGTACCAGAAGGCCCGCTGAAGAACGTTGGCGTAATGTGGAAAAACGCTATGTGGCGCAACGACATCCCAGGTCAGCGTGACCAGGATGAAAACCGCCTGATCGTCAGCTACTCGATCCCGCTGCTGTAATCGCGCGTCTCGATTCGCTGAAGTAAAAAAAGCCCCGTCCGGCATCGCGCTGGACGGGGCTTTTGCGTTTTCGAGTCAGACTCACCCCCGTAAGCCCTCCCCGAAGTTCCACTCTCTTGCAGCTACTCAAGGCCTTCTCGAACCTTGCGAGCGATGTTCGGCGCGATGCCCTCGAGCGTCCAGTGAACGATGTTTAATATTCTTTTTTGGTATTGATATCTTCTTATTTATTCTTTTATTAAAGGACGAAAGCCGAGCTACAGTTTAGGTCTCCAAACATTGATCAGGAGCAGCACCATGAGCCTCAGACTCGGCGACATCGCCCCCGATTTCGAACAAGACTCCAGCGCTGGCAAGATTCGTTTCCACGAATGGCTGGGTGATAGCTGGGGCGTGCTGTTCTCTCACCCGGCGGACTTCACCCCGGTGTGCACCACTGAGTTGGGCTTTACCGCCAAGCTCAAGGACGAGTTCAGCAAACGCGGCGTCAAAGCCATCGCACTGTCGGTCGACCCGGTGGATTCGCATCAAAAGTGGATCGAAGACATCAACGAAACCCAGAACACCCTCGTCAACTTCCCGATCCTGGCCGATGCCGATCGCAAGGTGTCGGACTTGTATGACCTGATCCACCCGAACGCCAGCGACACCTTGACCGTGCGCTCGCTGTTCGTGATTGATCCGAACAAGAAGATTCGTCTGACCATCACCTACCCAGCGAGCACCGGGCGCAACTTCCACGAGATTTTGCGGGTGATCGATTCGCTGCAACTCACCGACAACTACAAAGTGGCCACACCGGCCAACTGGCAGGACGGTGATGAGGTGGTGATCGTGCCGTCGCTCAAGGATGAAGACGAGATCAAGCGGCGCTTCCCGAAAGGCTATCGCGCGGTGAAACCGTACCTGCGCCTGACGCCGCAGCCGAACAAGTGAATCAATGAAGTTTGCAGTGCAGCCGCTACCGCTTTCGCGAGCAAGCCTTCTCCCACATTTTGAAATGCGTTCCCCCCCCCTGTGGGAGCGGGCTTGCTCGCGAAGGCGTCAGTTCAATCAGCACAGGATTCAGTATTTTTAGCACCCAACAGCAGGGGATTTCAGGCCGTTTGACGGCCTGTTTTTTTGCCTGGGGGAACGTCAATCGCATAGCTCTAAAGTGCATAACCAAATGAATAAATATGATTTATGGATATATAAATCAACTGGTAAGGTCACTCACATCGACGCGAGATCGCATCCTGCGAATCGCCTGTAACGCTTAAGGAATGGTCTCAATGCTGGTCGTCTCTCTCGGTGGCAGTCCCAGCCTGCGCTCCCGTTCCGGGGTGCTGCTGGAGCGCTCGCAACGCTGGTTGCAGGCGCAAGGGGTGGAAGTGGTGAGTTATCAGGTGCGGGACTTTCCCGCCGAAGATTTGCTCCACGCCCGTTTCGACAGCCCGAAGGTGCTCGACCTGCTGGCGCAGATTGAAAACGCCGATGGCCTGCTGATCGCAACGCCCGTTTACAAGGCTTCGTTTTCCGGTGCCTTGAAGACCTTACTGGACCTGCTGCCCGAGCGCGCCTTGCACCACAAGGTTGTTTTGCCGATGGCCACGGGCGGCAGCATCGCCCACATGCTGGTGGTCGATTACGCCCTCAAGCCTGTGCTGTCGGCATTGAAAGCCCAAGAAATGCTGCAAGGGATTTTTGCCGAGGACAGCCAGATCGCTTACGGCGAAGGCAGTGCCGGGGCGCACTTGGCTCCGGCGCTGGAGCAGCGTCTGCATGAAGCGCTGGAGCAGTTTGTCAGCGCCATCGCCCGCCGACCAAAACCGCTGGAGCCGGGCCTGTTGAATGAGCGTTTGTTGAGTGCTCGCTGGAGCATTTGAGCCGATTTTCCAGATACATCGAAATCTGAAGTACTCGCCTTACTCGCCCGCCAACGGGCAAGCAGGTGCAGCCAAAACCCAACAGCAAAAAGGAGAGCGCTATGCGCACTGTATTTTTGCGTCGTGGTCTGGTCGCTCTGTTTGCTGCGGCTGTCACCTTCGGCGCTATCACTCAAGCTCAAGCCGAGACTTTGCGGATCGGTTATCAGAAGTACGGCACGCTGGTGCTGCTCAAAGCGAAAGGAACCCTGGAAAAACGCCTCGCCGCCCAAGGCGTGGACGTGCAATGGACTGAATTCCCCGGCGGTCCACAACTGCTGGAAGGCCTGAACGTCGGCTCGATCGACTTTGGCGTCACGGGCGAAACCCCTCCTGTCTTCGCTCAAGCCGCCGGCGCCGATCTGCTCTATGTCGCTTACGAGCCGCCAGCGCCGAATAGCGAAGCGATCCTGGTGCCGAAAGACTCGCCAATCAAATCGGTGGCCGATCTCAAGGGCAAGAAAGTCGTCCTGAACAAAGGCTCCAACGTTCACTACCTGCTGGTGCGTGCCCTGGAAGACGCCGGCCTCAAATACACCGACGTTCAGACCGTATTCCTGCCGCCAGCCGATGCGCGTGCGGCGTTCGAGCGTGGCAGTGTCGACGCTTGGGTCATCTGGGACCCGTACCAGGCCGCCGCCGAAAAACAGCTGCAGGCGCACACCCTGCGTGACGGCAAAGGCATTGTCGACAACCACCAGTTCTATCTCGCGACCAAGCCTTACGCGCACAAACATCCCGAGGTGATCAAAGCCCTCATCGAGGAGGTGCGTGCCGTGGGTCAATGGTCCAAGGCCAACCCTGAAGAGGTGACCCAACAGGTTGCGCCGCTGCTCGGGCTGCCGGCGGATATCACCCTGACGTCGATGAAGCGCCAGGGTTTTGGGGCGCTGTTCCTGACCCCTGACGTGGTTGCCGCACAACAGAAAATCGCCGACACGTTCTTCCAGCTCAAGCTGATTCCCAAGCCGTTGAGCGTCAAGGACGTGATCTGGACCCCTCCGCCCGCCGTGGCCCAACGCTCAGTCAGCCAAGCCCAGTAATTCCAATTTCCAAGGAGACCACTCCATGAGCCTCAATATCTTCTGGTTCTTGCCTACCCACGGCGACGGCCATTACCTGGGCACCGCCGAAGGCGCCCGCGCCGTCGACCACGGTTATCTGCAACAGGTCGCGCAAGCGGCGGATCGCCTGGGTTTTGGCGGTGTGCTGATTCCCACCGGGCGTTCCTGCGAGGACTCCTGGTTGGTGGCGGCGTCGCTGATCCCGGTGACCCAGCGTCTGAAGTTCCTCGTCGCCCTGCGCCCCGGGATCATTTCCCCGACGGTGGCGGCGCGCCAGGCCGCGACGCTGGATCGCCTCTCTGGCGGCCGCGCGTTGTTTAACCTGGTGACCGGCGGTGACCCGGAAGAACTGGCCGGTGACGGTTTGTTCCTCAGTCACGAAGAGCGCTATCAGGCCTCGGTGGAATTCACCCGCATCTGGCGCCGCGTGCTGGAAGGCGAAACCGTGGACTACGACGGACAGCACATCAGTGTGAAGGGCGCCAAGCTGCTCTATCCGCCGATCCAGCAACCGCGTCCGCCGCTGTACTTCGGCGGCTCGTCGGAAGCAGCGCAGGACCTGGCTGCCGAGCAGGTTGAAATGGTGCTGACCTGGGGCGAGCCGCCAGCGGCAGTGGCCGAGAAGATTGAACAGGTGCGCGCCAAAGCGGCCAAGCTCGGACGTACCGTGCGCTTCGGCATTCGTCTGCATGTGATCGTCCGTGAAAGCAACGCCGAAGCGTGGCAAGCGGCGGATCGCTTGATCTCGCATCTGGACGACGACACCATCGCCCGTGCTCAAGCTTCGCTGGCGCGTTTCGATTCGGTCGGTCAGCAACGCATGGCGGCATTGCATGGCGGCAGTCGCGACAACCTCGTAGTCAGCCCAAACCTGTGGGCCGGTGTCGGTCTGGTGCGCGGCGGGGCCGGGACGGCGCTGGTCGGCGATGGCCCGACTGTGGCGGCACGCGTGAAGGAATATGCGGATCTGGGCATCGATACGTTCATCTTCTCCGGTTATCCACACCTCGAAGAGTCGTATCGCGTGGCGGAACTGCTGTTTCCGCACCTGGACATCGAGCGCCCGGAACTGCCGAAAAGCGCCGGTTATGTCAGTCCGTTCGGTGAGATGGTCGCTAACGACATTCTTCCCAAAGCCGCGTCGCAAAGCTTGGGCGCGCCATGAAGAAAATTATCCACAGCCTCGCACCCTGGGCGTTGCCGGTGTTGTTGTTGGCGGTGTGGCAGTTGTCGGTGTCGGCCGGTTGGTTGTCGACACGGATTCTGCCGGCACCGGTGGCGGTGATCGAGGCCGGCGTGAGCCTGGTGCGCAGCGGTCAAATCTGGACGCACTTGGCGATCAGTGGTTGGCGCGCGGCACTCGGTTTCACCCTTGGTGGCAGCATCGGTCTGGTGCTGGGTTTCATCACCGGTCTGTCGACGTGGGGCGAGCGCCTGCTCGACAGCTCGGTGCAGATGATCCGCAACGTGCCGCATCTGGCGCTGATTCCGCTGGTGATCCTGTGGTTCGGCATCGATGAGTCGGCGAAAATTTTTCTGGTGGCGCTGGGCACGCTGTTTCCGATCTACCTCAACACCTACCACGGCATTCGCAATGTCGACCCGGCGCTGGTGGAGATGGCGCGCAGTTATGGCTTGTCCGGTTTCAGCCTGTTCTGGCAGGTGATTCTGCCGGGCGCGTTGCCTTCGATTCTGGTCGGGGTGCGCTTCGCGCTGGGCTTCATGTGGCTGACGCTGATCGTCGCTGAAACCATTTCGGCCAGTTCCGGCATCGGCTATCTGGCGATGAACGCCCGGGAGTTCTTGCAGACTGACGTGGTGGTCCTGGCGATCCTGCTTTACGCGGTGCTCGGCAAACTCGCCGACCTCGCGGCCCGTGGACTTGAACGTGTGTGGCTGCGTTGGCATCCGGCCTATCAGGTTGCCAAGGGAGGTGCAGCATGACGGCTCAACAACCTCCACGCCTGCTGCGCGGTATACCGCTGGCGGTGCGCAACCTGCAAAAGACCTTCGGTTCACGCCAGGTTTTGCGTGACATCGATCTGCACATTCCGGCGGGGCAGTTCGTCGCGGTGGTCGGGCGCAGTGGTTGCGGCAAAAGTACCTTGCTGCGCCTGCTCGCCGGGCTCGATCAACCGACTGGCGGCGACTTGCTTGCGGGCTGCGCGCCGCTCAGCGATGCGCGGGAAGACACCCGGCTGATGTTCCAGGAAGCACGGCTGCTGCCGTGGAAAAAGATCATCGACAACGTTGGCCTCGGTCTTGCGGGCAACTGGCGTCCCAAGGCGCTCGAAGCACTGGATGCGGTCGGGCTGGCGGATCGTGCCAACGAATGGCCGGCAGCTTTGTCCGGAGGGCAAAAGCAGCGTGTCGCGCTGGCCCGGGCGCTGATCCACCAGCCGCGCCTGTTGTTGCTCGACGAGCCGCTCGGCGCGCTGGATGCGCTGACCCGGATCGAGATGCAGCAACTGATCGAACGCCTCTGGCAGCAGCATGGTTTCACCGTGTTGCTGGTGACCCACGATGTCTGCGAAGCGGTGGCGATTGCCGACCGCGTGATTCTGATCGAGGACGGCGAAGTCGGTCTCGATCTGCCTGTGGAACTGCCGCGCCCGAGGGTGCGCGGTTCGCACAGGCTGGCCGCACTGGAAACCGAAGTGCTCAACCGCGTTCTCTCCCTGCCTGGCGAACCGCCGGCGCCGGAACCTGTTTCACCACTGCCTACGCAACTGCGTTGGGCGCAATAACTCAAGCAAACGACAGGAATCATTGCCATGACTATCAAAGCCATCAACGTGCGTAACCAGTTCAAAGGCTCGATCAAGGAAATCGTCCTTGGCGACGTACTGTCGGAAATCGACGTGCAGACCGCTTCGGGTATCGTTACTTCGGTGATCACCACCCGCTCGGTCAAGGAGCTGGAACTGGTGGTCGGCAGCGAGGTGATTGCCTTTGTGAAATCCACCGAAGTGTCGATCGCCAAGTTGTAAGCCGTTGTTTGTACCTGGCTTGAAATCTGCGGCGCGGCCTTCGCGAGCACGCCCGCGCCCACAGGGATCGCATTCCAAATGTGGGAGCGGGCGTGCTCGCGAAGAGGGCGCTAGAGAATTCTCTTGGGCAGATAGGGCGGTAAATACAAACCGATATAGGCATCGAACACCCGCATCCCTTCTTCAGCCATGCGCGGTGTGATCTGTCCGTGTTGCTGCACCGAGCGCGCATAGACGCGGTCACCCAGCTCCATCGCCAGGGCAAACACATCGACATCTTCCGGCAGTCTCGGCAATTCGAAATGATGCTCGAACAGCTTGTGCATCAGGTCGCCCAGTTCGAGGTCGTGTTGCCGGTCGGCTTGGGTGACTTCGGTAAGACCGTGCTGGGCGAGGATCAGTTGGCGTGCCGCGGCGTCCTCGTCGTAGATCTCCAGCATCCGTTGTTCGACCAACCGTGAGAGGTCACGCCAGTCGCGCAGGGTTTCATGGTCGATCGGCGCTTGCAGGCAGGCGCGGAATGCCGCGTGTACATCGGCCGTCAGTGCTTCGAGCAGCGCCGGGACGCTGGCGAAAAAGTGGTAAACGGAGGAGGGCGGAATCTGTGCGCGCTCGGCCACGCTGTAGATCGACAGACTGGCCACACCCTCGGCGGCCAGCAGCGTGCGCGCGGCGTCGAGTATCGAATCGATCCGTGCCTGACTGCGGGCGCGGGGTTTGCGAATGGGGGCGGGTCGCGTCATGGAAGTCTCCTGCGGGGCAGCGGGCATTGTACGAGCCAGTGTGTGTGTTGTCTGCCAGGACGCCTTAGGGCGCGAGCCCCCTCCCACAGTTGATCTCTGTGTTCTCACCAGTCATGTTCACTGGAGACCCTCTGTGGGAGGGGGCTTGCTCCCGAACCGCCGAAGGTGGCTATTAATCCCGAGGGTGCTGGCCATAAAAAAACGCCGTTGGCTGCAATAGCCAACGGCGTTTCTTTTAGCGCCACAACCGCTTAAACGGTATGCAGGTACCAGTTGTACTCGAGGTCGGAGATGGAGTGTTCGAACTCCTCCAGCTCGCTCTCTTTACAGGCGACGAAGATATCGATGTATTTCGGATCGATGTACTTGGCCATTACCTCGCTGTCGTCCAGCTCGCGCAGGGCATCGCGCAAGTTGTTCGGCAGGCTTTGCTCGTTCTGCTCGTAGCTGTTGCCTTCGACGGGCGCGCCCGGCTCGATCTTGTTGGTCAGGCCGTGATGCACGCCTGCCAGTACCGAAGCCATCAGCAGGTACGGGTTGGCATCGGCACCGGCCACGCGGTGTTCAATACGCACGGCATCGGAAGAGCCGGTCGGTACACGAATTGCCACGGTGCGGTTGTCCAGGCCCCAGCACGGCGAGTTCGGCACGTAGAACTGTGCGCCGAAACGACGGTAGGAGTTGACGTTCGGGCAGAGGAAAGCCATCTGCGCCGGTAGGGTCTCGAGCACACCGCCGATCGCGTGACGCAGTGCGGCGTTCTGCTCGGGATCCTCGCTGGCAAAAATGTTTTTGCCATCTTTATCAAGAATCGAAATGTGGACGTGCAAACCGTTGCCTGCCTGGCCCGGGTAAGGCTTGGCCATGAAGGTGGTGTCCATTTCATGGTCGTAGGCGATGTTCTTGATCAGACGCTTGAGCAATACAGCGTAATCGCATGCCTTGATCGGGTCGGCGACGTGGTGCAGGTTCACTTCGAACTGCGCCGGGGCACTTTCCTTGACGATGGCGTCGGCCGGGATGCCTTGCTCTTTGGCGCCTTCCAGAATGTCCTGGAGGCAGTCGACGTATTCGTCGAGGTCGTCGATCAGGTAAACCTGCGTCGAGTGCGGGCGCTTACCGGAGATCGGCGAGCGTGGCGGCTGTGGACGGCCGTTCACGTTTTCCTGGTCGATCAGGTAGAACTCGAGTTCGAATGCAGCGCAGATGGTCAAGCCCATCTCGTCAAACTTTGCAACAACTTGACGGAGCACTTCGCGCGGATCGGCGAAGAACGGATCACCTTCCAGTTCGTGCATGGTCATCAACAGTTGCGCGGTCGGGCGCTTCTGCCAAGGCTCGTTGCACAGGGTGTCGGGGATTGGATAGCAGATACGATCGGCGTCGCCGATGTCCAGGCCCAGACCGGTGCTTTCCACCGTCGAACCGTTGATATCCAGAGCAAATAGAGAGGCCGGCAGGTTGATGCCTTTCTCGTAAACCTTGTGGAGGCTGGTGCGTGCTTTGCGCGAGCCGCGCAGCACACCATGCAGAGCCGCACTCAGAAGGTCAACGTACCGTACCTCAGGTTGGGCCGTA
>NZ_JBIUWM010000070.1:0-25185 GCF_044743445.1 Pseudomonas sp. NPDC087615
CTGGATCTCGGGCTTCTTCGTCGCGTTCATGCCGCTCTATGCACTGGGCTTCATGGGCATGACCCGTCGTCTGAACGCCACCACCAACCCTGAGTGGGTACCGTACCTGTACGTTGCCATGTTCGGCGCGGTGATGATCGCTGTCGGTATCGCCTGCCAACTGATCCAGTTGTACGTCAGTGTGCGTGACCGTAACAAGCCAGAGAACGTTTGCGATCACGGTGACCCGTGGAATGGCCACACGCTGGAATGGTCGACCTCGTCGCCACCGCCGTTCTACAACTTCGCTGTGCTGCCTAAGGCTGACTGCATCGACCCGTTCACCGAAGCCAAGGAAAACGGTACCGCGTACCAGGCTCCGGCCAAGTACGAGCCGATCCACATGCCGAACAACACCGCCACTGGCGTGGTGATGGGCGCACTGCTGACCGTGTTCGGTTTCGCGATGATCTGGCACATCTGGTGGCTGGCTATCGCAAGTCTGGTCGGCACTGTCGTGTACTTCGTGATCCACGCTGCGCGTGACGACCAGGGCTATATGGTTCCGGTTGAAACGATCGAGCGCATCGAAGCCGAGCAGCACAAGCGTCTGGTTGCGGCAGGGAAAATCCCGGCTTCCGCCACCCGTGTTGAAACCTCGTTGGAACAGGCTTAAACCATGTCGAATTTAGTGACCAATGCTGGACACGCCCATGGTGAACATGGGCACGATGACCATCACCACGATTCGGGCGAGATGACCGTATACGGTTTCTGGCTCTACCTGATGACCGACTGCATTCTGTTTGCGTCGATCTTCGCGGTGTACGCGGTACTGGTAAACAACGTTGCCGGTGGCCCAGCCGGCCACGACATCTTCGAACTGCCCTACGTGCTGGGCGAAACCGCTCTGCTGTTGTTCAGTTCGATCACCTACGGCTTCGCCATGCTGGCGTTGTACAAAGGTAAAAAGCAGCAGGTTCTGGGTTGGCTGTTCATGACCTTCCTGCTCGGCGCTGGCTTTATCGCCATGGAGATCAACGAGTTCCACCTGCTGATCTCCGAGGGCTTCGGTCCTAGCCGTTCGGGCTTCCTGTCCGCGTTCTTCACCCTGGTCGGTACTCACGGTCTGCACGTCTCTGCGGGTCTGATCTGGATGGGCATCATGATGTACCAGGTCAACAAGCACGGCCTGACGGCGACCAACAAGACCCGTCTGAGCTGCCTGAGCCTGTTCTGGCACTTCCTGGACGTGGTGTGGATCTGCGTATTCACCGTTGTTTACCTGATGGGGACCCTGTAATGGCTAACGCACACTCCCATGACAGCCACGACGACAGCCACGGCAGCGTCAAGTCCTACGCAATCGGCTTTATCCTGTCGGTGATCCTGACGGCGATTCCGTTTGCGCTGGTGATGTACCCGTCGCTGCCGAAGTCGATCACGCTGATGATCGTTCTGGCTTTCGCCGTGATTCAAGTGGTTGTTCACCTCGTGTACTTCCTGCACCTGGATCGTTCGGCTGCGCAACGTAACAACGTGATTGCCTTCGTGTTCGCCGCGATCGTGATCGTGCTGCTGGTTGGCCTGTCGCTGTGGATCATGTTCAGCATCCACACCTACATGATGGCGAAGTGAGGTAAGACCCGATGTCGCTCAAGCACTTTATCCAAATCACCAAACCGGGGATCATTTTCGGTAACGTGCTTTCTGTGGCAGGCGGGTTCTTCCTGGCCTCGAAAGGGCATGTAGATCTGGCGGTGTTTCTGGCCGCCATGATCGGCACGTCCCTGGTTGTCGCCTCCGGTTGCGTGTTCAACAACTGCATCGACCGCGACATCGACCTGAAGATGGAGCGCACCAAGAACCGGGTGCTGGTCCAGGGTTTGATCTCCCTGAAACTGGCCCTTGTCTACGCGACCATCCTTGGTGTTCTCGGCGTTGCATTGTTGTACAAGGTGGCCAATCCGTTGGCCGCTTTGTTCGCGGTCATCGGCTTCGTGATCTACGTCGGCTTCTACAGCCTTTACCTCAAGCGCAAGTCGGTTCACGGCACGCTGGTGGGCAGTCTGTCGGGCGCCATGCCGCCGGTGATTGGCTATGTTGCTGTGACCAACAGCTTCGACATGGCCGCACTGACGCTGCTGGTGATGTTCAGCCTGTGGCAGATGCCGCATTCCTACGCCATCGCGATCTTCCGCTTCAACGATTACCTGGCCGCATCGATTCCGGTGTTGCCAGTCAAGCGCGGGATTCAAGTGGCCAAGAAGCACATCCTGCTCTACATCCTGGCGTTCCTCGTAGCGACCTTGATGCTGACCTTCAGTGGCTATGCTGGCATGAGCTACCTCGCCGTTGCCTCGGCCATGGGCATGTACTGGTTGTACATGGCCTGGACCGGCTACAAAGCGGTGGATGACACGGTCTGGGCACGCAAGCTGTTTGTGTTCTCGATCTTCACCATCACCGCGTTGAGCGTCATGATGTCCCTGGACTTCAAGGTGCCGGCCGAGCTGTTGCTGACGTACGCGCCGTAAGGTTTACAGGTTGTACAAGAAACCCCGCCATCGAGAGATGTGCGGGGTTTTTTGTTGCTCGTCGTAAGGTCCCCTCACCAGCCCACTCCTTCCGGGAGAGGGTGAGGGTTGCGACTGGGGTCCAAAACCCCTAGATTTGGATCCAACCATGACAGTGATAGCTCCATGCCATTTCACAGGTGTTCGACTGTCATTCACGCATCAATCAAAAGGCTGGGCGAAATGACCGAGAGGATGACCTGCGACGAACGCTTCATTGGCCTGGCACAAGAGCTTAACTACGACATCTACGGCGAGAACACCGCCGGCGGCAATTACGCGCCGCTGATCCGTCATCATGATGAGCTGTACATCAGCGGCATGGTGCCGCGCACCAATGGCAAGATTCAGTATCCAGGTCGGGTTGGCCTGGAGTTGACGCTCGAGGATGCACAAGCCGCCGCGAGCATCAGTGCGATGCGTTGCCTGGCGCTGATCGTCGATGCGGTAGGGTCGCTGGATAAGATCAAGGCGTTGCTGCGGGTCACGGTGTACGTGAAGTCCACGGCGGACTTCGTTGACCTGAGCGAGGTGGCCAACGGTGCATCCGATGTGTTCAGTCACGTGCTCGGTGATGCCGGCCGGCATACACGCACCACAGTCGGTGTCTATCAGTTGCCGAAGAACGCGGCGATTGAAGTCGACATGATCGCCGCGTTGCACTCGGACGCATAACCTGCGCGGCGGACAACAAAAAGCCCCGCCTGAATCTCATTGCGGGGCTTTTTCGCAAGCGTTGCCGTATTACTGCGCGGTGATGCTGTAGCCATCGAACGCGGTCTGCTGTTGCAGAGCGGTGATGATGTTCTTGCGATTGACCGCTTGTTCATTGCCGGCGTTGTCGACAAAGGTTTCGCCGTCGAGTTCGGCTTCTTCACCTTCACCGACGAAGGTGAAACCCAGGAACTCCAGCGCTTCACGGTCAACGTTCAGGCGCGAGCGCGGTGTGCGCAACGGCAGGGTCACGCTGATGCCGTCCTTGCTGATGGTGAACGTTTCGACTTCTTTCTTGGCGCGCGCGGCTTTGCTCTTGCCGCCACTCGGGTTGCTGATGGCCTGATGTGTCTGGTTCAGCACTTTGAGGGCGAGGCCGTAGACGATTTCCTGAAACGCCGGATCGTCCTTGAAGCTGGACAGGATGCGGCCGATCGAGAACTGGCTGCTCAGGTCTTCGAGGGCGGCGATGTCGGCGGCCTCGGCGTCCTTCAAACCCTTGAGTTGGCCCATCAGTTCGTAGGCCTTGTCGTCATCGAAGCTGTCGTGAGCCTGACGGATCGCGGCGCGCAGTTCGCGGATCTGGTCGCTCTCGCGGCTCGATTGAAACGCGTCCAGCACCATCTCGCTGATGATTTTGGCTTGTGGAAGGTGTTGTGAAAGATTGATGGAGTTTTCGTATTCCGCTTTGGACGATTCGGTGACTACGGATTCAGCGGTGTTGAAATCGGACATTGAAATTTCACTACTTTTTAACTTGAGTTGAGATGAGAAAGCGCGAGGTCTTTTTCAGGCCGCCTAATTTAGGGGAGCGGGGCGGCGTTGTCACGGAGCAACGGGCCGATGGTCTCAACTATTTGTCCGCGTGGTTACGGTTCATTGACTGCGCCAGCCATTGCTCAGCGGTTTGCCGATCGACCGGCAAGGAAAAGCGGAACGTTGCACCGCGCCCGGTGACGTCCACCAACTGAATCTGGCGGCCATGCAGTTGCAGAATGCGGTGAACGATGCGCAGTCCCAAGCCACCGTCGCGTCGTGAGCCGCCGATATTGAACGGGCGCAGGAACAAACCTTCGCGCAGTTCGGGAGAGATGCCGGGGCCGGTGTCGCTCACGGTCACGTCGACTCCTGTACCCAAGGACTTCAGGTCGAGTTCGATCTCGCCACCCTGAGGGGTATGGCGCAAAGCGTTGTCCACCAGATTGGTCAGCACCCGTTCTATCAGGCCCAGGTCAGCCCAGACGGTGGGCAGGTTCGGTACGAAACTGGCCTTGAGTTCGACCTGCCGCGCTTCGGCGCTGAGTTCGAATTTCTGGAAGATGTCCTGCACCAGATCGATCAGGGAAAAGCGCTCCAGCACCGGCTGCACAAAACCGTGTTCCAGGCGCACCAGTTCCAGCAGCGATTGGGCCAGTCCGCCGACCTTGCGGCTTTGATCGAGGGCGATACCCAGGTATCGCCGCCGATCTTCGGGGGACAGCGTGGCGTCCTTGAGCGACAGGGTTTCCAGATAACCATGCAGCGAGGCCAACGGCGTGCGCAGGTCGTGGGAAATATTGGCCACCAGTTCGCGGCGCTCCTGATCCTGACGAGTCAATGAACGCCACTGCTCACCGAGACGGTTTTGCATCTGCCGGAAGGCTGCATCGAGTATGGCGATCTCATCCGCATCAGTGCTTTTGTCCACAGGTGTCGACGTGGTGGGCAAGGGTGGCGGCGCACCGTCGATGTCGAAGCGGCTGACGGTATCGGTCAACCGTCGCAGTGGCCGGGTGATCAGGTTGAACGCGGTGAGACCGGCAATCAGGCACAGCAACGCGACCACGGCGATGGACAGCAACGCCGTGTTCAGCGCGGCGCTGGTGGCGCCGCGTTCGGCGAAACGGTCGTGTTCTTCGCTGAGCAACACCACATACAGATAGCCGGCGGCTTTGCCATTGACCTGCAATGGCGCGGCGCTGAAGACCTTGCGCCCATCGACGCTGCGCGGGTCATCGCCGAGGATTGGCAGTGGCTGGCCGTTGAGCAGTTGGCGGATCGGCGCGAGGTCGACGTTGTCTCGCCGCATCCGGCCCTCGGGCGCCGCGTTACCGACAATGCGTCCCTGGGTATCGAGCAGATACACCTCGACACTCGGGTTGACCAGCATCAGTTGACTGAACAGTTCCCGCACGGCGCCAGGCATCAAACCGTTGCTGTCCATCAGTACCGTGTCATGGGCGATGTGTCGCGCCAGATCCCGCGACAGCCCTTGCACCACCTCCAGCTCATGCATCTGGCTGGAGCGCACTTGCAGCCATGCCGATGTACCACCGCACACCAACAGCAACACGGCGAATACCAGCGAGAGGCGCTGCGTCAGGGTCAGTTTCATGGCTGCTCGATACCGAACTTATAACCGCGGCCCCACACGGTGAGGATGCGAGAGGGTTGCGCCGGGTCTTTTTCGATCTTCGCCCGCAGGCGATTGATGTGGGTGTTGACGGTGTGTTCGTAACCTTCGTGGCTGTAACCCCACACGGCGTTGAGCAGGTCCATGCGCGAAAATACTTTGCCCGGTTGCCGGGCGAAGAAATACAGCAAATCGAACTCCCGTGGCGTGAGGTCCAGTCGCTGAGCATCGAGGGTGACTTCGCGGGTGATCGGGTCGATGCTCAGGCCGTCGATGCTCAGGCTACCGGCATCCATTTTCAGGTTGCGCGCCATGGCATCGACCCGGCGCAGCAGGGCTTTGACCCGCGCGACCAGCTCCAGCATCGAGAACGGTTTGGCGAGGTAGTCGTCGGCGCCCAGTTCCAGGCCAAGAATGCGGTGCAATTCGCTGGAGCGGGCGCTGGTGATGATGATCGGCGTGTAGCGCGCCATGGCCCGGGCGCGGCGGCAGATTTCCAGACCGTCGACGCCCGGCAGCATCAGGTCGAGGACCAGCGCATCCCAGTGCCCTTGCTCCAGCAGACGCATGCCCTCATCGCCATCGGCGCTGTGTACAACGTCGTACTGCTCATCGCGCAGATGCAGGCAGATCAGGTCGGCGATGTGTTGGTCATCCTCGACCACCAGGATGCGTTTGGTTTGTTCCATGGAGCTCAATCCTTCGGCGCAATGAGCGCATTGTGCGGGTTTTCCTCAAGGCGAGTTATCACGAATTCGTTAACTTCCCGTGAGGATTTGGCGATCAACCCAAGCCTAGGCTGTGTTCCAAGACAGGTACCTGACATTTTGGAGACGGCCATGTTTTCACGGCGGCAGATTCTCGTAGCGGGCGGCGGGCTGGGGCTTGCAGCCCTGGTAATCGGTGTATTGCCAAAATTGTCGACTGACGTACCGCTGATCAGCGAGGCACAGGCTGATGAAGCCTTTGAAGTGAGTCACAGCGACAGCGAATGGCACTCGATCCTGACTGACGAGCAGTACCGGATCCTGCGTGAAGAAGGCACCGAACGCGCCTACACCAGCCCTCTGAACAATGAACATCGCGCAGGCACTTTTGCCTGTGCCGGGTGCGCTCTGGCGCTGTTTTCATCTGCGACCAAGTTCGACAGCCACACCGGTTGGCCCAGTTTCTGGGCACCGCTTGAGCAGGCCGTGGCCACGCGCCAGGACCGCTCCTTCGGTATGGCTCGCGAAGAGGTTCACTGTCGACGCTGTGGCGGTCACCTGGGACATGTCTTCGATGACGGGCCGAAACCCACCGGGCTGCGTTACTGCATGAATGGCCTGGCCATGACCTTCAACGCTGTGGCGACCTAAGCCATGACGCGTTTGCGCTCTTCACTTCAAACGGGACGACACTATGTGGCTCTTGGTTCTCGCTTATCTCGGTGGTGTGCTGACGATCGTCAGCCCGTGCATCCTGCCGGTTCTGCCTTTTGTCTTCGCTCGCACCGGGCAGCCGTTTATCAAGAGTGGCTTGCCGCTGTTGGCGGGGATGGCGGTCACCTTTGCGCTCGTCGCCTCGTTGGCGGCGGTGGGCGGCGGTTGGGTGGTGCAAGTCAATCAGTACGGTCGCTGGCTCGCGTTGCTGTTCGTTGCACTGTTCGGGCTGACGTTGCTGCTGCCGCAAGTAGCCGAACGTCTGACCCGTCCGCTGGTTTCGGCCGGCAGTCGTCTGTCAGAGGCCGCCGGCCAGGACAATCGCCCGCGTCCCGGCGCTTCGTTTCTGATCGGCGTTGCCACGGGGCTGCTCTGGGCACCCTGCGCAGGCCCCATCCTGGGGCTGATTCTGACCGGCGCCGCACTGCAAGGGGCAAGCATCGCCACCACGCTGTTGTTGCTCGCCTACGCGGCGGGGGCCGCCACCTCGCTGGCGGCTGCGCTGCTGCTGGGCGCTAAGGTGTTTGCGCTGATGAAGCGCTCGATCGGTACCGGTGAGTGGATCCGTCGAGGCCTGGGCGCGTTGATGTTGGCCGGGGTGGCGGCGATTGCATTAGGGCTGGATACCGGAATTCTCGCGCGGCTTTCAACGGCATCCACTGGCGGATTGGAACAGGCTTTGGTCGGCAAACTGTCGGGCAAACCTGCGAGCCCGAACGGCACGATGATGGCGCAGATTCCGGCGCAAGATGATATGGCCAACGGCAGCATGATGGCCGCCGGTGGCGCGATGAAAATGGCCGCAGAGGCCCCGGCAACCTTGCCGGTCGAAGGCCGGTTGCCGCCGCTGGATGGCGCCGTGCAATGGCTCAACTCGCCGCCCTTGGACGCTCAGGCATTGAAGGGCAAAGTGGTGCTGGTGGATTTCTGGACCTACTCCTGCATTAACTGCCTGCGCACGCTGCCCTACGTCAAAGCCTGGGCTGAAAAGTATCGCGATCAAGGCTTGGTGGTCATCGGTGTACACGCGCCGGAATTCGCCTTCGAGCGCGACATCGGCAATGTCACCAAAGCCATGAAGGAACTGGGCATCAACTACCCGGTCGCCATCGACAACGACTACAAGATCTGGCGCGCCTTCAGCAACGAATACTGGCCGGCACATTACTTTGCTGACGCTCAGGGACGGATTCGTTACCACCATTTCGGTGAAGGGGCTTACGCCGAGTCGGAACGCGTCATACAGCAATTGTTGCGTGAAGCAGGCTCGAAAACCGTCGCCGATGGTTTGATCAATGCCGACGCCAAAGGCGTGCAACAGGCGCCGGACATGAACGAAGTGCAATCGCCGGAAACGTATATCGGTTACCAGCGTGCAGAACATTTCGTGCCGCAACTCAGCTTTGTTCCAGACAAAGTTTCGGCCTACACCCCACCGCCCCATCTGGCCCTGAATGACTGGAGCCTCGGCGGCCAATGGAACGTCGGTGCCGAACGCGCCACTGCCGGTGCAACGGCTAGCCGTATCGTTTACCGCTTCCATGCCCGCGACCTGCATCTGGTGCTCGGGCCGGGCGCGGATGGCAAACCGGTGCGTTTCAAAGTGTCGATTGATGGTCAGGCACCGGGTGAAGCGCATGGCGTCGATGTCTCCCCGGATGGCTCTGGCCAAGTCACTGAACAGCGCTTGTATCAGTTGGTGCGGCAGTCCGGCGGCGTGCAGGATCGAACCTTCAGCATCGAATTTCTCGACCCCGGCGTGTCGGCCTACGCCTTTACCTTCGGTTGATCAGGAGTCACGGACATGAAAAATCAAATGAGCTGGCGTCGAGTTTTGTTGGGTATCGCGGTGGCCGGGGTGATCGGCCAATGTTCAGCCTTCTCCTTTGGCGGCGAAGACGCGGTGGTCATTCCACCGCCCACCCTCGATGAAATCACACAGGCTCACAGTGAAACGGCAGTCTTTGCCGGCGGCTGTTTCTGGGGTGTTCAGGGTGTTTTTCAGCATGTAAAAGGTGTGCAGAAAGCGGTCTCCGGTTACGCCGGCGGCGCCGCTAATACCGCTGAGTACGAGCGGGTCAGCGGCGGCGACACTGGCCACGCAGAATCGGTGCAAGTCACCTTCGATCCGACGCAGGTCAGCTATGGCAGCCTGTTGCAGATCTACTTCTCGGTGGCGCACAACCCGACCGAACTCAACCGCCAAGGCCCGGACAGCGGCACCCAATACCGTTCGGCATTGTTCCCGATCAACGCGGATCAGCAAAAAGTCGCGCAGGCCTACATCACTCAACTCGACGCGACCCATGCCTTCAGCAAACCCATCGTCACCAAGCTGGAAAGCTACAACGGCTTCTACCCGGCGGAGGACTATCACCAGGACTTCCTGACCGAGCACCCGAGCTACCCGTACATCGTGATCAACGACATGCCGAAAGTGGCGCAGTTGAAGCAGTTGTTCGGGGAGCGTTATCAGGAGAAACCGGTGTTGGTAAAGAGCGGTTCCTGAATCATTGAGCGCCCAAAGACGGGCGTTGTGCCTGAAGCGTTCGCAGCAGCCAATAGAACTTCAGCGAGCGGGTGCTGATCAGTCCGCAGACAAAACCGGACGCTGCGGCCTTGAGCAACAACATGTCCGCAGCCGTGCTGTGTTCCGGGTGCACGTCATCCTGATAGCCGAAGTAGTAGTTCACCGCAAAAAACAGCAGCAACAACATCAGCGCTTTCCAGGTGCCCGGCACGACCAATCCGGTTTCCGGGTCGTCGAGCTTCACGCCCTCGCGGGGAAAAATCAGCCATGCCGACAGGGCGCCGAGGGTCAAAGCGATAGACCAGCCGCCCAGCGTAAAACCGGGATCAACCGACAGGTTCAGCGAAAACAGCGACCAGACCAGCAGCGCCAATGGCGTCGACAGTAGAGAGAACCGGCTCTCGTGCTGAGGCTTGCGCGCCTTCAGGCCGTAATACATCAGGATCAGGAAAACCACATAAACCCACAGCGGGGTGTTTTGCAAAATGGCGAGCATCGCGCAGCATCCGTGCTGGAAAAAGGAGAATCATAGCCGTTGTCATCGTGCTTGACGGTTATTTCAATCGCGGGCGCTCCATGGCAATCAGCGACGTTTCAAATCCCAAACCGTTGGTAATGCCTCGCGCAAAGCCGATGATTTGTCCGTAGTACAGCGCGACAGCGGTGCGTTGGGAGTTTTCGATCAGATGCGCAAAGGACTCGCAGGAACTCGTTCGATGGCTCCGGGAATCAGGGTCTGCCCCATGCCTGCATCGCGAATTCTACGAAGCGCCGCAGCTTGGGCAGGCGATAGCGATCCGGGGCATACAGCAGATGCAATGGGCGGCTGGGCGGTTGGTACTCGGGCATCACCGTCACCAGTCTGCCATCGCGCAGATCCTGCTCCACCAAAGCATCGGGCAGCATCACGATGCCCATGCCGGTGCGGGCCGCCTGATGCAGGCCGGCGGAACTGTTGATCAGCATCGGCCCACTGACATCGACCATGATTTCGCCGTCCGGGCCGCTGAGGCGCCAGCGCTTTTCCACCGATTGCCAGTCATCCCCGGTGGGGTAGGCGAAGGACAGACAGTCATGCTGTTGCAGGTCTTGCGGCGTCAGCGGCATGCCGCGCCGTGCCACATAGTCCGGCGACGCGCAGACCGTCAGGGTGTAATCGATCAATGGCCGCGCGATCAGGTTGGACTGCTCGAAGTTGCCCAGCCGGAAAGCGACGTCGAGGCCGTTTTCCAGCAGATCCGGGCGGCTGTTGGTCAGCACCACATCGAGTTTGACCTTTGGCCATTGCAGGGAAAACTCACTGAGCGCCGGGGCCATGCGTTCAACGCCGAAGGTCAGCGGAGCGGTGATGCGCAAGATGCCGCGGGGTTCGTCCAGAGCCTGTTCGGCGAGGCGTTCGGAATCGGCCAGCAGGCCCAGCACTTCGAGGCAGCGCTGGTAATAGACGCTGCCGAACTCGGTCAGTCGTTGGCGTCGGGTGGTGCGTTGCAGCAGTTGCACACCGAGCCGTTGCTCCAGCGCACGGAGATGATTGCCTACCATCGTCGTCGACATATCGCACTGCAATGCGGCCGCCGTCATGCTCCCCGCTTCGACGACTTTGACGTAGACGCTCATCGACTGGAACAGATCCATTATCAAGCTCTGCTTATAAATGATTGAAGTTTTGCCGAGTTTATCCAGTTCCGGTGGCTAACCATACTGCAAACACACCGACCTTCACTGGAGTTTGAAGTCATGACCGCCGCCCTGATGAACACCTATCAACCACTGGCCCTGAGCTTTACCAAAGGCCTGGGTACCCGACTGTGGGATCAGGCCGGTCGAGAGTATCTGGATGCGGTCGCCGGTGTGGCGGTGACCAATGTTGGCCACTCGCACCCGCGGATCGTTTCGGCGATTAGCGAGCAGGCCGGTCTGTTGTTGCACACCTCCAACCTGTACAGCATCGACTGGCAGCAACAGCTTGCAAAACGGCTGACTGAGTTGTCGGGAATGGAGCGAGCGTTCTTCAATAATTCCGGGGCCGAGGCCAATGAGACGGCGCTGAAACTGGCGCGGTTGTATGGCTGGCGCAAGGGAATTGAGCAACCGCTTGTCGTGGTCATGGTCAACGCTTTTCATGGCCGCACTCTCGGCACGTTGTCCGCCAGCGATGGCCCGGCAGTGCGCCTGGGCTTCAATGAATTGCCGGGGGATTTCGTCAAAGTGCCGTTCGGTGATCTGGCGGCACTGGAGCACATTCAGCGCAAGCATGGTGAGCGGATCGTGGCGATTCTGGTCGAGCCGATTCAGGGCGAAAGCGGCGTACAACTCGCGCCACCCGGTTACCTCAAGGCCCTGCGCGAAATCTGTAATAGCCACGCTTGGCTGCTGATGCTCGATGAGATTCAGACAGGCATCGGCCGCACCGGCCAGTGGTTTGCTTTTCAGCATGAGGGCATCGTTCCGGACGTCATGACGCTGGCCAAAGGACTCGGCAACGGTGTGCCGATCGGCGCTTGTCTGGCGCGGGGCAGGGCGGCAGATCTGTTCACCCCGGGCAGCCATGGCAGCACGTTTGGCGGTAATCCGTTGGCTTGCCGTGTTGCTTGCACGGTGCTGGATATCATCGAAGAACAGGGGTTACTGGAGAACGCCCGTATTCAGGGTGAGCGGCTGTTAACTCGGTTACGCGCAGAGCTGGCGGACAACCCCAATGTGCTGGCCATTCGTGGGCAGGGCTTGATGATCGGTATCGAGCTGAAACAGCCGATTCGCGATCTGACATTGATCGCTGCGCGCGATCACGGACTGCTGATCAACGTCACGCGCGGCAAGACCATACGGCTGCTGCCGCCGCTGACGATTGATGAGCGGGAGGTGGAGATGATTGTCAGAGGTGTCGGGCTTGCTGTAACCGCGCACTGACAGGCAGCCGATAACCCCTGTGGGAGCGAGCCTGCTCGCGATGGCGGTGGGTCAGTCGATATTTATATTGAATGATCAATTACCTTCGCGAGCAGGCTCGCTCCCACATTGGAAAATGGGTAGCGCTAATCAGGATAATCCCCCAACGCCGGCGCCAGCATCCGTGTCTTCGCCCTCCCATTCGAATTGTGCTGAATGATCTCTCGCGGCTGTCCCTGCTCATTGAAAAACACCTGCCCGATCCCCGCCGAATTCCACAGCCGTTCACCCGCTTCGGCATGCTCGGGTGTGTACGGCACGATGCGCATGCGCCGGCGTTTGGTAAACCAGTTCAAGGGGGAGCGTGGCGAGTAGAGCCAGCGGTTGAGGCGGTCGAACCATTCGAGCAGGGTTTTCGGAAACTCGTTTTTGATGCCGCTGCTGGTGATCTGCCAAATGCGCGGACCGGCCTTGCGGTGTCGGATCAGCACTTCGTAGACGAAGGAATAGTGCACATCGCCGGACAGCACCACGTAGTTACCCGGTGTGCGCGTGTGTCGGAAAATGTTCAGAATCACCTGCGCGGCACCGCGATGCGCCATCCAGTTTTCCGCATCAACCAGCAGCGGATAACCGCACCCGCTGAAAACCTTTTGCACCGTTTCAATCAGCTTCACGCCGAAGATCGGCGCCGGTGAGACGATGATCGCGGAGGGGTGATCGAGCAGTTCCTGTTGCAGTTCGCTCAACGCCTCCCAATCGAGCAACCCCGACGGTTGCTTGAGCGCCATCTCGCTGCGCCAACGTCGGGTTCGGGTATCGAGTACGACCAGCGCCGGGCTGGTCGGCAAGACGAAATGCCAGTTTTGAAAACGCAGCAAGTCATCGATCAAATCGTCCTGCACCGGACTGTCGAGGTAGTGATCATCGCCGCTGGCGCTCAGGCCTCGGGTTTTCTCCAGAACTTCGTTGAAAGCATCCGGGTTATTGCCCCAGCCCTGACACAGCATGTAAGCGATCAGCGCGTTGCCGATGATGCGTTTGGAAAACGGATGGCCGTAGGCCGTTTCCTCCCATTGCGCGGACAGGTTCCAGTCATCAGTGATGTCGTGGTCGTCGAAAATCATCAGGCTCGGCAGGTGCGCCAGCGCTCGCGCAATGTTGCCCAAGCCAGCCTTGAAACCGTCGATTCGTGTCTGTTCGAGGGCAAAGCGCTTGTGGCGTTCGGGTGCCAGCGCAGGAGCTGTCGGATTGATCAGCGTCCATGCCGTCGGCGACCACACCAGCAAGTACATCGCCATGACTTCGGCAAAGGTCACCAGATGATTGTCAGCGCTGCTGCTGGTGAAAATCGGCTTACGCGCACCGCCGAAAAATCGCTCACGCAACGTCTCGTTGCTCTCCAGTGCCGGTAACAAATCCGCACGGTGGTAATAGCTGGCCGGGTGCTCGTAAAGCTTGGCGCTGTCACTGACCACGGCGCCTTCGAGGTGTTCGTCGAACAGACCGAGGCGTTCGATCAGGGCATGAATCGCCCGCAGCGTCGGCCCCGCAACGTCATCGGCGTAGACCTGGTCGCCGCTCATCATCAACAGGGCGGGGCGTTGTTGCGGATCGGTTTCGCCCGCCAACAGTTGATCGACACAGAGCAAACCATCCGCCGCTGGGTGATGCGGCTTGCGGCAGGAACCGTGGAGCAGATGGTCGATGCGTGAACGCAGGACGAAGTTCGGGCAGGTGGCATTGCCATACAACAGATGCGGCGCCCAATCGACGATGCGTTCCTGGCCTTCGATCAGCAGGTCATAGTCGATGCGGGTGTCGCAGGGCAGGGCGCTGTCCAGGGCGACATCAATGAGATGAACGAACGCCTGGCGGCCTACGGGAATGACCGTGCATTTCTCGGTATCGAGGGGAATGTCTCCTACACCCTGCAGGCGCAAGGTCAGCGACAGTGGGCGCGTACCGACCAGCCACAACACCAATCGCGTCGGCTCCAGCCGTCGCAACAGCGGGCCGGCCAAGACAGGAGGCAGCGGGATCAGGTCATTGGGTGTGGGTGACATCAAGGGCAAAGCTCAAGGCGCACAAGCCGGCGATAATAGCGCAGCGGGCGCCTTGAACCCTTAAACGAGGCTTAAGATTCGCTCTTCTTCAATTTCAGATCGAGCAGTCGCCACGCGGCTTTGCCTGCATCGTTGCCGTCCACTTGTTGCACTGAACAGTCAAACCGATACCTCACATCGTCTCCCACCATGTTCCGTGAGGTGGCGGTACTTGTAATGGTGTAGGTCTGATCCTTGAACCGTTGACTGCTGGCGTCCTTCGCGCTTGCCATCACTGTCGACGCTGAAAAGCGCATCGCACTCTTGATAAAGGGTTCGCAAATCATGAAAGCCATCAACGATTTGTCCGCGTTCGGATTACTGCCTGCCACTCTGCGCAAAGCGGCAAAATCGTGGCCCACATTGTCCTTGAAGTCCTTCTCCAGCAGCGAAGCAGGTAGCCGTTTGCTGAAGTTCGGCAGGAGAGCGGACTCAGGTGGTGAAGGCTCGTTCTGCGGCTCGCTGGCGACGTAGGCCGGGAGTTTGTCGTAAACAGGCGCAGGCGCAGCAACGGGAGGTTCCTCAGGCGCGGATTCGGCTTCAGGCATGAGGGCCGGTTCAGCGCTCTGCTTCGCGGCGTTCTGTATCTTTGCCTGCTCGACTATACGTTCCGGCGCGAACAGCGACATCGTGACGGAAAACACCACAAACCCGACAATAAACCCCGCCCCTGCACCGAGAACGTTGCCGATAAACAGATTCCAATTGCCACGGTTTTTTACCACCCAGCGCCACATGAAACCCCACGTCGCCAGAAATGCGAGTAGACACAGAAACTCCATTCGATCCTTTCCTTAACCTGCAAAAACCTTGAAACAGCGCGTATTGATGAGGCGCGCTGGAGATGGACGGCAAGATAACAAAATAGTAGCTTCGCGCCACTTTCTTCAACTGCGTAACGGACTACACATGCCTACCGTTTCTTCTGTCTTGCGCCTGCTCAGCGCTTTGTTCTTCGCCATCGTAATGACCCCGGCACTTGCCTACTGGGATGAAACCCCGGAGGAGGCCTGGAAAGGATACCTCTCCGATTGTCAGAGTTTTCAGGAGGTAGTGAACAGAGTTCAAAACGGGACCATGACGACCAGGCAAGCGATGAACCGCGTCGACAGCTTGAATCACACTCTTTACGTCCATCGCGATCACCTCGCCAAGGCAAGCCTTGCCTTTCCCGAATATGCCCGTTGCGAAAACGTCATTGCCCAAGCGTTCGAGATCCGGAACAAGGAAGAGGAGGTCTTGGTCAGAGAGCTTCAAGAGCAATACTTCAAGGCCCAGGCCGAGCACAAGAAGACCCCGCAATACAAGCGCGCCCGCGCTCTGGGCTTTAGCGACGTCGGCGGAATCGCCAAGCTCAACGAACTCGCCGAGGAATCGGAAACCGATGGCGAAGCGTATCTGAAGACGTTGATGATTACGGTCGACTGGGAATGCGGCCGACATTTGCGCGCCGTGCGATACGTCAAACCCTACGTGATCTACACCGTCCACCCCGATGCGGGCAGCTGCACCGTTTATAAGGAAGTCGCGGTGCTGGGCGCAGCAATGGTAGAGAGGGGCGACCCCATCGACGAGGACTTGATATTTCAGTACGTGGGATGGAAGAAACTGACTGGAGCGGGTGGGTTTGCGATCAACATTCGAGTGGTAAAGGTGCTCAAGTAATCTGCAGGTTTGTTCTTCAACCTGAGCGTGGGCAAGTGATCGCGCGTTGGATCACAGAATGTCCTTCAAGTAACCCTTGAGCGCGAGGAGCGGCTGATCGAGCTGCTCCAGCGACTGCGCCTGGCTGAAATCGGCTGACAGTTTGTGCAGTTCACGTCCCAGCGGTTTCTCGACACCGCCCAACGCATCCATCGCCAGCCCCAGGCACTCATTCATCTTGAATTGAATGGTCTCGACATCGCCCCGGCGTACCAACAATTCGAAAATATCCCGCTGGTAGTCACCCATGACCATGTCGTCCCGCAGAATCGGGCTCAGGCCTTCTTCCTCGTAGGCGAGTTTGAGGGAGAAAAGGGCGACTGTTTCCAGTGACGTTTCCATGGTGTGCCTTTAGCGACGTCCTTCAGAGTGAGTGTCGAAAACGTGGATGCAACCTGCGAGAGATGCACAAGGCGCCCCTGTTTTCAGATGGGCGTGATTATACGGAGAGGGATCAACAAGTGCAGCCCGGGGTGAGACTGGTCACGCTAAAGCCGATCAGTAACCTTTACTGGATCGAACGCCATTTCCCACGGGAGATCGGCGAGTAAGATGGTGAGCCCTGACAACTCGACGTTAACTCTTGGATACGGGCGGAGCGACGACCATGGAATACGACGACAAACTGATGGAAAACGCCTTGCTTGCCCTGCTGGCAGCCTTCAGTTCCGACGACGGCAATGCCTGGAAAGGGTTCGACTTCGAAGTCATGAATCGATTGCATGAACAGGGTTTCATCAGTAACCCAGTGAACAGAAACAAGTCGATCTGGTTGACGGAGGAGGGGCTGGAGCGAGGTCGCAAGATTGCCTCGCGGTTGTTCGGAGAGAGTGCCCAAGTCGAGCCTGCGTGCAGTTCCGACATCTGAGTCCCTGCTACGGCGATTGGAGCGGGGAGGACGGGTCGCGGACGCCTAAATAAACCATCTGACTAAAGACCAAATTTACTGATTTTCCTTTATCTCTACATGCCCCCCCCGATTGCGCTTTGATCCGGGAAAAATTGCCGTCAGTCGTTAAGGTTAGGCTGAAGTTCACGACGTACTGGCTGTTTTGTCCTGATGGATGTGGGAAAACATCCAGTCGATAAAGATCTGCGTTTCGGCCGCAGCCTCTTGGGAAACGCCATAGTAGTAGCGGGTCAGTGGCAGACGCAGGGAGGGCAACGGGCTGATCAACCGTCCTGTGGACAAGTCCTTGCCCAGCAGCGATTCCGGGCACAGGGCCACGCCGAGCCCATCGACGGCGCCCTGTAACACCAGGTGCATGTGATCGAATTGCAGGGTGGGCTGACTGTGTAATTGGGCGATACCGGTGTGATCGGCCCAGTTTTTCCAGTCCATGCTGCGGGTTCTGCCTGCCAGCAAGGTATGACGAAGCAGGTCTTGAGCGCTGTTCAGCGGCACGGCTTGCAGTAGTGAAGGGGACGCGACCAGCACCATGTCATCTTCCAGCAATATTTGCGGTTGAACATTGGAGGACCATCCGGTCTGCCCACGGCGAATGACCACGTCGAATGTTTCCCGCGATTGATCCGGTGGCAGGGTACTGGTGACCACTTCGGGCTGGATATCCGGATAAAGTGCCATGAAATTCGGCAAGCGCGGGATCAGCCATCGCACTGCAAAGGATGGGCGCACATTGATGGTCACTTTGCGCAACGGGGCACCACGAGTCAGGGCTGTGGCAGCGTTGGCGATTTGCGCCAAGGCCACACTGATCTGCTGATAGAACGTCTGGCCGGCGGGCGTGAGCACGGATTGCCGGGTCCGACGCTCGAAAAGCGGCACCCTCAGGTGTTCTTCAAGCTGCTTGATATGACGGCTGACGGCACTATGGCTGACATGCAGTTCTTCGGCCGCACGGCTGAAGCTCTGATGGCGAGCGGCAGCGGCGAAGGCACGGACGGCGTTCAAAGGGGGAAGGTCGGAAATCATGTGTCTAATTTAGTCACATCCGAGGTGCAATTAAAGCGTTTGTCAGCGTTCTCGCTTCACGCCAATCTGAAGGCCGCACTTTGTCTTGCCGGCCATTGATCCAATGTCAGTCAAAAACACCCATGTAGCTGATCGAGCCTCGATACGAGCAGCCGCCATATTGGGCCTTTGCCTGCCCGCAGACACGTTGCTGTATTTGCTGTTGCCCATGCAACCAGAGGCCTTCGGCATCAACCTGGCACAGGCGGGCATTTTGCTGGCCGTCAACCGTTTGGTGAGGATTTTTGGTTACCGCTACGCCATGAGTTTTTATGCGAGCAAAGGTGATCGCCCGGCTTCGCTACTGGCCGCCGGGACTGCGGCGCTTTGTGCATTGGGTTACGCGACGCTTTCGGGATTCTGGGCGTTGCTACTGTTGCGCCTGAGTTGGGGTCTGTCCTACGCAGTGCTGAACTTGTCCGCACGGTCATGGCTCGTGTTGCGGTCTGGTCGTTTATCGAAGGGCTGACACTGGACGGGCTCTTTATTATCGGTCTTTCACTGCAGGCGCAGCAGTTGATGGCGGGCGACGCAGTGATGGTGGCCGGGTTGCTTCTGGCCTTGAGCAGCGAACGCGTATGGAATGACTACCAGCATATTCATCCCTGTCTCTATGGCTTCGGTGCCGGGTTGTTGCTGACGGTTTTATTAGGCAAATACATCTTATGGGCCACGCAGAGTCTTCTGGATGTGCTGCCCAATGGAATCATTCATGGCTAGTTACGGACTATTTATCATTCTGGCAACCCTGACGGTGCTGAGCCCTGGCCCTGGCGTGGTATTGACCCTCTCCAACTCATTGCGACATGGCTGGATGGGCTCGTTGCCGGGCATCGTCGGTATCGCCCTGGGGGCGTTTGTCGTGGCGGGCATTTCCGCCAGTAGCATAGGGTTGGTCCTGGCCACCTCGGCCACTGCGTTTACGATTCTCAAATACGTCGGCGCACTGTATTTGTTGTACTTGGGGATAAAGATGTGGCGTACCAAGAGTCTTATCCCGGAACTCAATGTCACATCGTCGCGTCCGTGGCGTCGATTCGTCGAGGCGTTGTCGATACAGTTGCTTAATCCCAAGGCCGGTTTCTTCTTCCTCGCGGTGTTCCCGCCGTTCATCAAACCTGAGAGTAACTACTACAGCCAGTTTTTCTTGCTGGTGTCGTCCTATAGCTTGCTCGTGGTGCTTGTTCATACCGGATATGCCCTGATGGCCAACGGTGCAAGAGGCTGGCTCTCCACGAACAAGGGCGCCAGAATTGTCGGAAAACTGTCGGGCATCACCTTCTTCTGTTTTGGCGTGCTGATGGCTACAGCCAGTAAATAAACAAACTTCGATGATTTAACCCGGGAGGCTACATGGCCAAGAAGGCGATCAAGTTTCTACTCGTGGACGAAGACCGTGAGCGGCTAAAGAAAATCGCTCGCTCCGGACTTTTGCCGCATAGAAGCGTTACCCGAGCTACGATTCTGCTGCTATTGGAAAGCGGACTATCCCCCAAGGAGGGTCGCGGTAGGGACGGCAGTTTCCTGCCGCCCCTACCGCGACCGGATGACTAAAAATCGCCCAAAAACGCGCATTGCCGCATCTGTCCGGCATCAGTAGGATTTGGTCATCGCTGACATAAATGGATGTGTATATGGAAGGCATGCCGAGAGTGGAAATTGAGCGCGTTGCGTACCAAGAGTTTTTATCTCTTTGGGAGCGCGGAACATTCGATAATCAGCGCTTGGGCCAAGCGTTCTATAACCATTTTCGGCTTCATCACCTAAGCGACCAAACGCGCCTGCTCAGTCTCTATGAAGCTGACGGAGACAAGGCCATGACCGCGATCTCCCGCCTGTTCCAAATCAGATAACTCCGACCTCCCCTTTTTCCCCTGTGACCGCTGCTAGGCTGGTGCCACGAAGGATGTTTCCCGAGAAGTAACAATTCCAGCGGTTTGAAAAGCTACCCGCCACTAGTTAAATTCAACGGAAATCTACTTTGAAAATAATAAGCGCTACCCGTTTCGATGATGTCGACCATGATGCGGGGTTTGAGTACCGTGGCTTTAACTACATCATCCAGAATGGCGAGGACACTTTTATTATCAGAACTTACGACGACGAGTCCGGTAAAGCTACTGTGGTGCATCCAACAAGCATGTCCAAACACTCAAGTCTCAGGGGACTCGTTGGTTTTCTACAATCTGAACTGGGCTTATCCAGAATATGCCTCTACAAGTGCGAACTTGGGATCTATGCCGAAATCAACCTCGACAGCCTGGAGTTTCTCTCGGCTTGAATTCAGCCGCTAACTACAGCGGCCTATACGCGCTGCAAAAAAATTCGGAAATGATACCAAAAGTACAAGAGCACTCGAAAAATCTCGTTGAACGAAATCTTCACCTCGGGCATCCTTCACCGCGATTTTTCAAGGACGATTCACTTTTATGCCTGCCCCACGTACGGAAGCGCCTCCGCGCTAGCACTTCTCATATACGCCCCCGCATTGAAAGCCATCCCTGCTTGGGCGACGGCTACGTCGAGCGGCTGCTCGTAAAAACACCAATCGTCTAACGCAAATTGCGTCCCCATGCTCGCGCGAGAATCACGAGCCCGCCACTGACATTTCGAAACGGAACCTCCCATGAGTGGAAAACCAGCTGCTCGCGTCTCAGATCCCACCAGTTGCCCACTTCCAGGACACGGTACCAATCCTATTGCCAGCGGCTCGCCGAACGTATTCTTCGACGGCCTCGCAGCTGCTCGCATGACCGACAAATCCGCCTGTGGTAGCCCGATTACCGGGGGCATCAGTTCGACTGTATTCATCAACGGCCTGAACGCCGCGACAATAGACAGCACCGGGGGACACGGCAACATTGTCATTGGCGGTTCCGGCACCGTCATCATCGGCGACACCTTTGTATCAGCGCCATTCAGCGGTTTACTGCCAATGCCGGTGCACTTCAGCGACAAGATCAAACTGGTCGACGGCACGACTGGCGAGCCAATGCCTAATCACGGTTACGCCATCCAACGTGAGGATGGAAGCCTGGAACATGGCGTTAGCGACTCGATGGGCTTCACCCATATAGTGAGTTCGCACTTGGCAGAAACCATCAAAATCTTTCTGGAAGACTAAGTAATGGCCGCAGAGCAAATTGTTCTTCCAAACGGCAACACCGCAAGCCTGGCAGCAACAAAAACATTGACCGCTGCAAATGACTCAACCGTAAAAGCAGTACCAGTTCCGGAAAAGAAGGCCATCGTCTTCTTTATCGGTGGCGCCGCAGACCAGGAAAAATATTACTTCCAAGGTGCCTATCACAACATCGATGCCGCAAAAAATCTGCTCGACAACAGAATAAGCCCAAACGCAAAACTGAAACCCAAATACACAAGCTGGGCCAGAGGCTACAACGACGCCAAAGGCTCCGGCGACATCAAGACCAACTTCATCGATAAAATACCCAGCAAATCAAGCCCGGTGTATATCGTGGGTCACAGTTTGGGGGGATGGAACGGAGCACATCTTTCCAAAATTTTATCTGAAGCGGGTTACACCATTAAATTTCTGGTGACACTCGACCCTGTCGGCGAAGGTTTTTGGGTATGGCTGGGCTCGGATATCTACATGTCAGAGCCGCAACCTGTCGCAGAGTCCTGGATTAACATTCGAGCCAACTCAAGCAAACCCGACTCTTCTGACAGCGTCGCTGATTTCGGCGAGCGCTGGAATATAAAGTCCGGTCCGACCATGAACAAAACCATCGACATCCACCACGCCTCTGCAGACTGGATGTTCATTCAACCTGTTCAGGAAACAAAATCAGCGCTCGATCTGATTTTTGATTCCATCAATGGTATTTTCGGCCAATGAATCTATATCGCGGCTTCGTTTACCTGACATTACTTCTCTGCGCGGGCTGTGTAAAAACAGCCAACATCCCTCCCGCAGACCTCACTTTGTCGTCTTTTGAATTAGGGCCGAATAATCTTTTTACTGTGAAATTCACTTCAACAGTAGATTTGGCTAGCGCATTCAATGATTTCGAAAACTCTAATCAGCTCACACCAACGCTGACCTGCTCGTTAGACGGCGATATGGATTTTTCGTCCGAGCATTCAATCAATATAAAGGCTGAAGGTCTGGTGAATGCGAGCAGCCAAACCAGACCAAATTACACTTTCACTTCAGAACTTGTTTTTTACAATACAAGACCCGATGGGACGCAACTCGATCTGAATGATTACGAAGCCGTCCGGCCGCTTCTAGCCAATAAAGCTCTCATACCCTGCAAGGTAAGCATTACCGCGTATGGATATAAAACCTATTACACGAAGTCATTGATCATTCCAACCACGAAAATGACAGAGCAGATATTTAAAAACCCTTAGCTTTTTTAGATAGCACCGCAGGACAGCCGGAGGCGAATCTGGCTCGATGCTCTAGACTGCATGTTTCACACCTTCGAGGAACTGAATGTCTGGCTCGGCCGACGTTGCCTGTCGCTCTGGAGCGAACTGGTGCATCCGCAGTACAACGGGCTGACGGTGGCGGAGGTCTTGGAGCTGGAGCAGGCCGAAATGATGCCAATGCCGACGGCATTTGATGGCTCCGTCGAGCGTACCGTGCGGGTCTCCAGCACCTGCCTGATCAGCGTGGCGCGAAATCGCTATTCAGTGCCATGTGAGCGTGTTGGTCAATGGGGCAGCAGCCGTTTGTACCCTTCGCGGATCGTGGTCATTGCCGACGAAACGGTGATCGCCAGTCACGAACGGCTCTTTGATCGAGATCAGGTCGGTTTTGACTGGCAGCACTACATCCCACTCATCGAACGCAAGCCTGGTGCACTACGCAATGGCGCGCCATTTGCGGATCTGCCAAAACCGTAACAGCTTCTCAAACGCGGACTGAGGCGTCACACCAACGGTGATCGAATCATGATGCAGGTACTGGCTGCTGTGCCCATCGCCGGTCTCGAACCAGTGCTGGTGGCGGTGGAGCTGGTACTTGAATCGGGAAGTCTGAGCGCCGATCACATCCTCAATGTCGTTGCCCGCCTGACCTCCACCGCACCACCTCTCTGTGTAGAAACCAGCCTGCAACTCAAAGTGGCGCCTGTTGCCAATACAGCACGCTACGACCGGCTCCGTACTGCCGATGAGTAGAATCGCAATGCGTGACCTAATGACTGAACTCAAAGAACTGCGCCTGCACGGCATGGCCAGTGCTTGGGAAGAACTGGTCTCTCAAGGAACAGCGTCGACGGCTTCATCGAAATGGCTGCTGGAACATCTGCTTCAGCAGGAATATGCGGATCGCGCGGTGCGCTCGGTGAATCATCAGATGAACATGGCAAAACTCCCCATGCACCGTGACTTAGCTGGCTTTGACTTCAGCGCTTCCAGCGCTGATGCCCGGCTGGTCAGCGATCTATCCAGCTTAGCGTTCACTGAAACCGCGCAGAATGTCGTGTTCATCGGCGGCTCTGGAACCGGGAAAACACACCTGGCCAGTGCCTTGGCTGTATCTGGAGTCACGGCCCACAACAAACGCGTGCGCTTCTTTTCCACGGTGGATCTGGTGAATCTGCTGGTGCGTGAGAAGTACGATGGCAAGGCAGGGCGAATCGCCCAGGCACTGCTGCGCACAGACCTGGTGATACTCGATGAGCTGGGGTATTGCCCTTTAGCCAGAGTGACGGCGCACTGTTATTTCACTTGCTGTCCAAGCTTTACGAACACACCAGCGTGGTCATCACCACCAACCTCAGCTTCTCGGAGTGGTCGAGTGTATTTGGCGACGCAAAGTTGACCACCGCGTTATTGGATCGGCTGACACACCACTGCCACATCGTCGAAACAGACAACGAGTCTTTCCGCTTGCAACACAGCACCTTGGCCGCCCAGACAAAGATCAAGTCACGGGAACGAAAGCGCAAGGACGGAGATGATATCGAGGACGATGAGCCATTTTGATCGGCACCATAAATACCCTGCTGCATGCATAAATGCGATGGGGCTTGATGCGTCTTGAATCGGAACACTGCTGCTAAGCTTATCCACAATTGCTGGGACAGAAATCAGCAATCCGTCCTGGGTCAATTTTCAATCGGCAGGGTGGGTCAGTTTTCAATCAGCGCCAACAGCCTCCAAGAAAAAAACCTCTGAAAAAGCACTTATCCCCCTCCCGCCGACGGGCCTTGCGTCCTTTTTTTGTGCAAATCCCGATGTAGTGCAAACGAACCTACAGCCCAGGCGGGCCGTGGGGCTCTGCAGGCGGTCGGCAATTTCACAAAGTGCAAAGTTTTGAAAGGAAATGCAGCGCGGTTGCATAGCGGCACTCAGGGCGGTCACGGGCGGGATAGCTCTGGAACCCCTAGTTTCATTGGGCGGAAACTCTCAAAACGTGGCTTTCGGTGTGTTTTCCCAAACGCGCACGATCTTTTTCGGGTGGCAACTGCCTGTGTGCGGGGAGAGGCAGATTCCCCTGTATCCCAAGTGCGGCAAGGGTTTCAGCCGGATTGAAGAGTTTCAGCGGCTTTCACAATCCGGGGGCGTTAGCTAGGGGGGGGGCGGGATAAACGCCAAGGCTGCCGGGAAAAACTTTTCTCGGTAACCCCCTCCAAACGTGTAAGTGGTGTCAGGAGCGTCAGAAAGCGGCTGGGAGCCCCGTATTTGCTAGGCTTCGTCACTTACAGTAGGACTGTAGAAAACTGTAAGCGAGGTTGGTTCTGTAAAAAAAGCCTTTAAATCAACGGTTTGAAAGATTGCTCACTTGCAGTCGAAAACTGTAGGGCAAAAACAACCATCCTGGACGAGCCCCATGAAAGACAGGACACCGTTTCCCCCTTACGATAAGGGATAGGCAAACGGTTATGTTTATGACTAATAGCAACGACAAGAGTGGGGAGC
>NZ_JBIUWM010000071.1:0-23665 GCF_044743445.1 Pseudomonas sp. NPDC087615
CGAGGCGATCACCACCATCGACAGGGCCATCATGGTGGTCTGGTTGATCCCGGCCATGATGCTCGGCAGGGCCAGCGGCAGTTGCACGCCGAACAGTTGCTGCCAGCGGTTGGCGCCGAAAGCATTGATGGCTTCCATCACCTCGCCGTCGACCTGGCGAATGCCCAGATCGGTCAGGCGAATCAGCGGCGGCGCGGCGTAGATGACGGTCGCGAAAATCGCCGGCACCTTGCCCAGGCCGAACAGCATCAGCACCGGGATCAGGTACACGAAGCTGGGCATGGTTTGCATGATGTCGAGCAGCGGCATCAACACCGAACGCAGGCGATTGCTGCGTGCCGAGAGAATCCCCAGCGGGATGCCGATCAGCACCGAAATGATCGTCGCGACCATCATCAGCGCCAGGGTTTGCATGAGCTTGTCCCACAGGCCGACAGCGCCCACCAGGAACAGCAAACCGACGATCACCGCGGTGGTCGCCACTTTGCGTGTTGCATGCCAGGCCACGGCACCGACGATCGCCAGCATCAACCACCACGGTGCCGCACGCAGCATGCCTTCGAGGTTGACGATGGCCCACAGCAGCGTGTCGGAGATGTGGCGGAACACATCGCCGTAATTGGTCACCAGCGAATCGACCCAACCGTTGACCCAGTCGGCGATGGAAAAGGTAAAGCTTTCGGGAAACATAAGAGACTCTCAATCAAGGGGTTGCGATCAAGCGTCCGACTGCCGATGCCGGCAGCCGGAGAAGCTCAACCTACAAGGCCGCGTCGATTTTCCTGGCGGCGTCGTCGCTCACCCACTTGTGCCAGACTTCAGGATGTTCCTTGAGGAATATTTTCGCCAGTTTTGGCGACTCGATACGTTCCTTCGCCATGCGCCCCAGATTCTGGTTGAGCAGATCAATTGGCAGGTTGACCTTTTCCAGCACGGCCACCAGTTCCGGGGCTTCGTCGTGGAAGGTTTTCGACAGCCCGACCTTGATACTCACAGTCTTGTCGACACCCGGTTTTTCTTCGAGTTTGACCAGATCAACCTGGCCCATCAGCGGGGTGGGCGACCAGTAGTAGAACAGGATCGGCTCGCCACGCTTGTAGCTCGACAGCACCGCCGCATCCAGCGCCGGGCCGGTGCCCGGACGGAAGTTGGTGTAGCTGCTTTCCAGACCGTAGCTCTTGAGCATTTCGCTGTTGTCCAGCTCGCAGGTCCAGCCAGCCGGGCAGTTGTAGAAGCGGCCTTTGGAAGGCTCTTCGGCGTCCTTGAACACGGCGGCGTATTTGCCCAGATCGGCAATGTTTTTCAGGTCAGGGGCTTTGGGCTCAAGCTTGCGCTTGGCATCGCCTTCGACCACATAGCGCGGCACGTACCAGCCTTCAACGGCGCCCACGATCGGCGCGCCGACACCGATGACCTTGCCGGCCTTCTCGGCCTTGTTCCAGACCTCGCTGCGGCCGACCCACTCTTCAGCGAACACTTGAATGTCGTTGCTGCTCAGAGCGTTTTCCATGGTGATGGAGTTGCCCGGCAAGCTATCGGTCTTGCAGTCGTAACCTTTCTCCAGCACCACTTGCAACACGTCGGTCAGCAGCATGCCGCTTTCCCAGTTCAGACCGGCGAATTTCACCGGTTTACCCGATTCGCACCAGCCGGCCGCCTGGGTGGCGCCGGCACTGGCAAGCAGGCCCATCGAAAGCAGTGTGGTCAGCAGGGTCTTGTTCGATTTCATTGTCGTGACGCTCCTAATCATGAGTTGGGCTTACGGCAGTCAAGAGGCATCCAGCCCTGTTCACGTCCAATCAGGCCTGCGCCGCAGCGCGACTGGCCCTGTTTTTCTCAGGTTGTGCATCGCTGTCCTGCTCGACCGGCAGAATCAGGTGATCGGGCACCGTGCTGTGCCATTTTTTTGCGCACACGTAATAAACGGCGGCGGGCAGCACCAGGCCGATGATCCAGGAAATATCCACGTCGCCGAGGGCGGCCACCAGCGGGCCGGTGAAGAACTTGGTGGAAATGAACGGCAGTTGCACCAGCACACCGAACACATAGACGCTGATACCGAGGACGTTCCAGCGGCCATAGCGACCATTCGGATCGGCCAGCGCCGGCACGTCATAGCGCTCGCGAGTGATGCAGTAGTAGTCGACCAGGTTGATCGCGCTCCAAGGCGTGAAAAACGCCAGCAGGAACAGGATGAAGGACTTGAACGCACCGAGGAACGAGTGCTGACCGAGCAACGCGATCAGCGTTGCCGCACCGACGATGACCACCACGAAAACCAGACGTTGCAAGCGCGAGACCTGCAGATGACCTTTGAAACCACTGATGATGGTCGCGATGCACATGAAGCTGCCGTAGGAGTTCAGCGTCGAGATGGTGACCTTGCCGAACGCGATGCTGAAATACAGCAACGCAGCGGTGGCACCGGTTCCGCCCAGACCGACGATATAAGCCACTTCATGGCCGGCGAACTGGCCGTTGGCCGAAGCCGCAGCGAACACACCAAGGATCATCGCCACTTGTGCGCCAATCACCGAACCGGCGCCCGCAGCGAAAAAGGTTTTCACCGCTGACGTCGTGCTCGGCAGGTAGCGGGAATAGTCAGCCACATAAGGGCCGAAAGCGATCTGCCAGGACGCCGCGAGCGACACCGCCAGCAGAAAACTGCTCCAGCTAAAGTGACGGATTTGCAGGAGTGCACCGACGTCGGTCTGACTCATCAGACGCCAGAACAGAAATACGAAAGCAATCACGCCAATGACGCTGGCGACACGGCCAATCCAGTGGATCACCCGATACCCCATCACCGTGACCAGCACGATGACACTGGCGAAGATCAGAATGCCGATGCTGTCGCTGACGCCAAACAACTGGCCCAGCGCCTGGCCGGAAAGCACCGTGCCCGTTGCGGTGAAACCCAAGTACATCAGGCACACCAGCACGATCGGGATGGCCGCACCATAAACGCCGAACTGCACGCGGCTGGAAATCATCTGCGGCAGACCCAGTTTCGGCCCTTGCGCCGCATGCAGCGCCATCACCCCGCCGCCCAGCAGTTGACCGATCAACAGACCGATCAACGACCAGAACACATCACCGCCCAGCACCACGGCCAACGCCCCGGTGACAATCGCGGTGATTTGCAGGTTGGCACCCATCCACAGGGTGAATTGGCTAAACAGACGACCGTGTCTTTCCGCTTCCGGGATGTAGTCGATCGAACGCCTTTCGATCAACGGTTTGTTGCCTGCACGATCGGGGTTAACAGCCATGATTCAACCTCTGTGGATTGTTATTCGAGTTCACTGAGCGTCTTGCGTGAGTTGCTTTTGGTGGGAGCGGGCTTGCTCGCGAAGGGGTCGGCACATTCGAAACATGTGCTGATTGATCCACCGCATTCGTGAGCAAGCCCACTCCCACCCAAAGCATTTCCCACAGAGTTACGTTTATTGACCGGTAATCATCGGCAGGTTCAGCCCCTGCTCCTTCGCGCAGTCGATGGCGATCTGGTAACCGGCATCGGCATGACGCATGACACCGGTGGCCGGGTCGTTGTGCAGCACGCGGGCGATTCGCTCGGCCGCTTCGTCCGTACCGTCGCAGACAATCACCATGCCCGAGTGCTGCGAGAAGCCCATGCCGACGCCACCGCCGTGGTGCAGGGACACCCAGGTCGCGCCACTCGCGGTGTTGAGCAGAGCGTTGAGCAGTGGCCAGTCGGACACAGCGTCGGAACCGTCCTGCATCGATTCGGTTTCGCGGTTCGGGCTGGCCACCGAGCCGGAATCGAGGTGGTCACGACCGATCACGATCGGCGCCGACAACTCGCCGCTACGGACCATTTCGTTGAATGCCAGACCCAGCTTGGCGCGCAGGCCCAGGCCAACCCAGCAGATACGCGCCGGCAAGCCCTGAAAGCTGATGCGCTCGCGGGCCATGTCCAGCCAGTTGTGCAGGTGGGCGTCGTCCGGGATCAACTCTTTGACCTTGGCGTCGGTTTTGTAGATGTCCTGCGGATCGCCCGACAGGGCCGCCCAACGGAACGGGCCGATGCCACGGCAGAACAGCGGACGGATGTAGGCCGGTACGAAACCCGGGAAGTCGAACGCGTTTTCGACGCCTTCTTCCTGCGCCATCTGGCGGATGTTGTTGCCGTAGTCGAAGGTCGGGATGCCTTGCTTCTGGAATTCCAGCATCGCTTTGACGTGCACGGCCATCGACTGCTTGGCGGCTTTGATCACAGCGGCCGGTTCGGTCTTGGCGCGGGCGCGGTATTCGTCCCAGGTCCAGCCGGCCGGCAGATAGCCGTTGAGTGGATCGTGGGCGCTGGTCTGGTCAGTGACCATGTCTGGACGCACACCGCGTTTGACCAGTTCCGGCAAAATTTCAGCGGCGTTGCCCAGCAGCGCGATGGAGATTGCCTTGCCTTCTTTGGTGTACTTGGCGATGCGCGCCAGGGCGTCGTCGAGGTCAGTGGCTTGCTCGTCGACGTAACGGCTTTTCAGGCGGAAATCGATGCTGACCTGCTGGCATTCGATGTTCAGCGAGCAAGCGCCAGCCAGGGTTGCAGCCAGAGGCTGAGCGCCACCCATGCCGCCCAGACCGGCGGTCAGGACCCACTTGCCGGTGAGGTTGTCGTTGTAATGCTGACGACCGGCCTCAACGAAGGTTTCGTAGGTGCCTTGGACGATGCCTTGGCTGCCGATGTAGATCCAGCTGCCGGCGGTCATCTGGCCGTACATGGCCAGGCCTTTGGCGTCGAGTTCGTTGAAATGCTCCCAGCTCGCCCAGTGCGGGACGAGGTTGGAGTTGGCGATCAGTACGCGCGGGGCGTTGCTGTGAGTCTTGAACACGCCGACCGGCTTGCCGGATTGCACCAGCAGGGTCTCGTCGTCATTCAGGTTGGTCAGGCTCTCGACGATCTTGTCGTAGCACTCCCAGTTACGTGCCGCACGACCGATGCCACCGTAGACCACCAGTTCTTTCGGGTTTTCGGCCACTTCCGGATCAAGGTTGTTCATCAGCATGCGCAGCGGCGCTTCGGTCAGCCAGCTTTTGGCGGTCAGCTTGTTACCGCGTGCGGCACGAATTTCGACGTCACGGTGCTTTGTAAAAGGGGCAGTGGTCATTTTGTTGTCAGTCACGAAAAAGACTCCTCAGCGATCAATTCAAACCAACCCTGGCAGTGGGCAAGCAGCCTGTGCGCTTCAATGCGCGACAAGCGAATCAGTGGACGCTGCGGAGAGTCTCAAGCGACTCATACGCATACGTCTTTACTTGTACATACAAGCATATGCAATCAAGCGGCCAACTTGTTGAAGGGCCGTTCAAGAAACATAGCGGACGAGGTTGGAGGACGCCTGAATCAAGGGTTCTGGCGTGGTTTAAATTTTTTGCGGGGGGTGTTCAGGGCGTTGCGAGATTGTTACGAAAGCGTGGTTTTGCGCCACGCTGGGGCGTTCGGTAACAAGTTGGTGCGCCGGGGAAACAAGAAGTGTGAATACATGGGTGGCGAGGGGATTAATCCCCTCGCCACAGGATGTGTGACCCGATTCAGGTTAGCGTGCCGTCAGTTCGATTACGCAGCAACCGGCATTGACGGAGACTTCTACCAACCCGGTGTTACCGTCCAGTTGCAGGCAATCATGCCGGCCAAGTTGTGCCGTTTCCTCACCGACCGTCACGTGCAGCAACTCACTGACACTGAACACCAGCACCGTCCCCGCCGAGCTGAAAAACCGCTGCGCGCCGTCCAGCCATTGCAAGCGTGCGCTGTAGCGCTGCGGAGCATAGATCAGGTTGAAATCGCGAATCGCCCCACCAAGCAACGTGCAGGACACTTGGCTTCCCCCCCCGAAAGCGAACGGGTCGAGGGGTAACAAAGGCTGGGTGTCGTCACCGTCCACACACAAGGTCATGCCGTCACCCTGCAACACGGTGATCACCCGCTGATAACCGGCGAAGGTCGAAAAACCGCCCGACTCCGCGATGTCGGCAATCGACAGGCGCCAGCCAAAACCATCGAGACCGGCACCCGCATCACGGGTGATTTCTTCAGTGCTGCCGCCGCCGTTCTTCCACGGCATGCGCGGGTAGCCTTCGGCGCGTAAAACTTTCAAACCATTCATTTATGAAAGCGTCCTTCCAGACGATGACGAGAACCTGGGTGAATCAGACGCGCAGCCGTCACCGGTTGACGCCCCGACCAGGTGCGGCGGCGAATCAGCAGGCACGGCTCGCCTTTTTCGATCTGCAGCAACTTGCACTCCGACGGTTCGGCAAGAATCGCTTCAACCACATGCTCGCCCTCGGTCAGCGGCGCGACCTGGTTGAGGTAGGCGTAAGGCGTTTGCAGGGTGAAGTCCTGCTTCAAGTATTGCGGGGCGACCAGCGCGTTGACGAAACGGTCTTCGATTTGCACCGGAATGTCGTTTTCGTAATGCACGATCAGCGAGTGAAAGACTTTCTGCCCTTCGCGCATGTCCAGCGCCAGCGCCCGCTCGGAACCGGCGGCCTCTTCTTCAAGGGTGATGACCTGGCAAGTATGGCGATGACCACGGGAGGCGATTTCATCAGCGATGTTGTGCACTTCGAACAGCGCGGACTGGCTCTTCGGTTCGGCGACAAAAGTGCCGACACCTTGCATGCGCACCAGCAGCCCGTCGGCAGTCATCTCGCGCAGCGCGCGGTTGATGGTCATGCGGCTGAAACCGAGCTGATTGACCAGTTCGCTTTCCGACGGCACGCGATAGTGCGGCGGCCAGTTACCGCTGTCGATTTGCTGAGTGATCATCTGTTTGACGCGGGCGTACAAGGGCGCCGGACTGTCGCCCATGTTCGCGGCCAATGGGGAAACTGGAGGCGGAGTCGGCACGGTGGATCCTTGTTCGTCGGTAGAAGTGGCTAGCTTGCCGGAGTTTACCGAGCAGGCAAACGTCTGTATATGTATATACAAATAACACACGATGGGGTGCTGAACCATGTCCGCTTTCTTTGCCGAACGCGCGCTGCTGCCTAACGGATGGGCCAATCATGTACGTCTTGAGGTCAGCGCCGATGGCGTGCTGACCCAAATCCAGGCCGATTCCACCGCAGAGGGCGCTGAACGGCTGAGCGGGCCGTTGCTGCCGGGCATGCCCAATCTGCATTCCCACGCGTTCCAGCGGGCGATGGCCGGACTGGCCGAAGTGGCGGGCAATCCCAACGACAGTTTCTGGACCTGGCGCGACCTGATGTATCGGCTCGTCGGAAAAATCAGCCCGGATCAACTCGGCGTGATCGCCCGCCAGTTGTACATCGAAATGCTCAAGGCCGGTTACACCTCGGTGGCCGAATTTCATTACGTACACCACGACAGCAAGGGTCAGCCGTACGCCGACCCGGCCGAACTGGCGTTGCGCATCAGTCAGGCCGCCAGTGACAGCGGCATCGGCCTGACGCTGCTGCCGGTGCTCTACAGCCATGCTGGTTTTGGCGGCCAGCCCCCGAATGACGGCCAACGCCGCTTCATCAACAGCACCGAAAACTACCTGAAGCTGCAATCGCGTTTGCAGCCGCTGTTGGCGCAGCAAAAGGCGCAATCGCTCGGCCTGTGCTTCCACTCGTTGCGCGCGGTCACCCCGCAGCAAATCAGCGAAGTGCTGGCAGCCAGTGACAAGCAGTGCCCGGTGCACATCCACATCGCCGAGCAGCAAAAGGAAGTCGATGACTGCCTGAGCTGGAGTGGTCGCCGCCCCCTGCAATGGCTCTATGAAAACACCGAAGTCGATCAGCGCTGGTGCCTGGTCCACGCCACTCACGCCAACCCGGAAGAAGTCACGCTGATGGCCAAGAGTCGCGCCATCGCCGGTTTGTGCCTGACCACCGAGGCCAACCTGGGCGACGGGATTTTCCCGGCCGTGGACTTCCTCGCTCAAGGTGGCCGCATGGGTATCGGCTCTGACAGCCATGTGTCACTCAGCGTGGTGGAAGAATTGCGTTGGCTGGAATACGGTCAGCGTCTGCGTGATCAACGACGCAACCGCTTGTATGGCACGGATCAGCCGATGGTCGGGCGCACGTTGTATGACGCGGCACTGGATGGCGGAGCTCAAGCGCTGGGGCAACCGATCGGGGCGCTGGAAGTCGGTAAGCGGGCGGACTGGATTGTGCTTGATGGCAACGATCCGTACCTGGCGACGGCCAGTGGAGACGGGATTCTGAATCGCTGGTTGTTTGCCGGCGGTGATCGTCAGGTGCGTGACGTGCTGGTTAATGGCCAGTGGGTGGTGCGCGATGGACGGCATGCCGGGGAAGAGGACAGCAGTCGCGCCTTCACCCAGGTCCTGCGCGAACTCTTGGGCTGACACAACGCAAAAAATGTGGGAGCGGGCTTGCTCGCGAAAGCGGTGTATCCGTCAACACTTCAGTCGACTGATACGCCCTCTTCGCGAGCAAGCCCGCCCCCACATTTGATAGACGGTGTTGGTTAATTCGAAGTCTTGGCCATCTGCCGGTCCGTGGTGCGCCAGATCAGTCGAGTGGTGTCGTAACCCTGCTGCCGCGCCTTGCTCAGCAGATCCTCACGCACCACGCCGTTGACAGTCGGCGTACGCGACAACAACCACATGTACTTGCGACTCGGGTCGCCGACGATGGCGGTCTTGTAGTCATCGCTGACGTACAACACCCAGTATTCGCCCTTCGCCACACCCGGTATCAGCCGTGAGAACCAGGTGTCGAACTCGACCCACAGCTTGTCGGTCTTGCCCGGCACCTGTGGATAAGCCGTACCCTTGACCTCTTGCCACTCCCAGTCTTTTGTCAGGCAGCGGTTGAACACCCCCATGTTGCCGTCGGGCTGAAGGGTGTAGCGAGCTTCGGATTGCGCGCAATGGCGCTGGAAATACATCGGCAAGCGCGCCAGTTCATACCAGGTGCCTTGGTAACGCTTGAGATTGACGCTGTTGACGGTTTTCGGCGCCAAAGGGTCCACGCCGGACGTGGCGCAGCCGGCCAGTACCAGGCCGGCAAAAAGGATTAGCAATAACCGCTTCATTCTTCTTCTCCGTGGGCGCGAAGCCCCGGTTTACTTCAGGCCTTGGCCGGAAAACATCAGCACTTTGTCACCGGCGTACTGCACGCTGATAAAGCTGTTCTTGTCGCCCCAGGTGCAACTGGACATGCCGAGCGCGCCCGAGCAATCGGTGGGTTTGCCGAGCAAGGTTTCAACCTCGGCCTTGGCCATGCCGGCCGAAAGCTTGGCATAGTTTTCCTGATTGACCTTGCTGCATGCGGCCAACAGCACGCAAAACGACAGCAGGGCGATAGATCGCAGCGACATGGTGTAACTCCTGAAACGAGGGGGGGATGGCAGGGTGCCAACCAGAAGCTTAGAAGAGAAAACCTGCTTCTGGTTCCGTGAGCGAACGGCTATTTATTAGCCCGCCCGTCTGGCTTTTGCCTTTAAATCAGAGACTTTGTAAGGCTATTGAGCATTTCGTCGCCTTTCATCAAAGCCGCCTAATCTTTGGCGCGCAGCGGTCGAAATAAGAGCAGCGCAAAGCCCCCAAGTGTGGCAAATTGCCGCCCTTTCTTGACCAGCCCCTTCGCGGTAGTTCATTCGATGACCAGAAACCTGAAATTCAGCCACAAAATCTTGTTGGCTGCCGCCCTCGTGGTGGCCATTGCGTTCGCCTGTTTCATCTTTTTCAATGACTATCGACAACGCGAAGCCCTGGGCAGCAGCACCGACGCAACAATGCAGGAGCTGGGCAGCCTGACCACCAGCAACATCCAGACCTGGCTGGAAAGCCGCATCCAATTGCTGCAATCGCTGGCCCAGCAAGTTGTCGCCGATGGCAACGCGCCCGCCAGCCTGAAACGCATCATCGACCTGCCCGCCTACACCGGTAACTTCCAGCTCAGCTACTTTGGCGGCGCGGATGGCGTGATGTTCTCGGTACCGGCCGGCAACCGCGCGCCGGATTACGACCCGCGCGCCCGTGGCTGGTACAAAGCGGCCGACAGTGCGCAGCAAACCATCGTCACCGAACCGTACATCGCCGCCTCGTCGGGCAAACTGGTCATCACTGTTGCCACCCCGGTGCAGCGCCAAGGCCAGATGATTGGCGTCGCCGGTGCCGATATCGATCTGAGCAGCGTCAGCGCAATCATCAACTCGCTGAATTTCGGCGGCCATGGTCACGCGTTTATCGTCAGCGCCGATGGCAAGATCCTGATCCACCCGGACAGCAAACTGGTGCTCAAGACCCTCGCCGAGGCCTATCCGAACGGTGCGCCAAACGTCAGCCCCGGTTTGAAGGAAGTCGAGTTCGGCGGCAAGACGCAGTTGATCTCCTTCACCCACGTCAATGGCGTGCCATCGGCTGACTGGTACGTGGCGCTGGTGCTGGATAAAGACACCGCGTTCGCGATGCTCAGCGAATTCCGCACCTCGGCACTGATCGCCATGGTCATCGCCGTGGTGATCATCATCGCGCTGCTTGGCATGCTGATCCGTGTACTGATGCAACCACTGCTGACCATGGGCCGCGCCATGCACGACATCGCCGAAGGCGAAGGCGACCTGACCAAACGTCTGGTGATCCACGGCAACGATGAGTTCGGCGCGCTGGGCACATCGTTCAACCGTTTCGTCGAACGTATCCATACTTCGATCCGCGAAGTGGCCTCCGCGACCGGCCAGGTCAATGAAGTCGCCCTGCGGGTGGTCGCCGCGTCGAACTCTTCGATGTACAACTCCGATCAGCAAGCGAGCCGTACCAACAGCGTCGCCGCCGCGATCAACCAACTCGGAGCCGCCGCCCAGGAAATCGCCCAGAATGCCGCCCTCGCCTCGCAGCACTCCAGCGATGCGCGCAGCCTGGCCGTCGACGGTCAGCAGGTGGTGGATAAAACCATCCACGCCATGCAGCAGTTGTCGGCGAAGATCAGCGACTCCTGCGGCAACATCGAAACCCTGAACAGCAATACGGTGAACATCGGCCAGATTCTGGAGGTGATCACCAGCATTTCGCAGCAGACCAACCTGCTCGCGCTCAACGCCGCGATCGAAGCGGCCCGTGCGGGTGAGGCCGGGCGTGGTTTCGCCGTGGTCGCGGATGAAGTGCGCAACCTCGCACACCGCACTCAGGATTCGGCGCAGCAAGTGCAGGGCATGATCGAAGAGCTGCAAGTCGGCGCCCGTCAGGCCGTCAACATCATGACCGAGAGCCAGCGTGAGAGCGAAAGCAGCGTCGGCATCGCCAACCAGGCCGGCGAGCGCCTGGGCAGCGTGACCCAACGCATTGGCGAGATCGACGGAATGAACCAGTCGGTAGCGACCGCGACTGAAGAGCAGACGGCTGTGGTCGAGTCGATCAACGTCGACATCAACGAGATCAATACGCTGAATCAGGAAGGAGTAGAGAACTTGCAGGCGACGTTGCGGGCGTGCTCGGATCTGGAACAGCAAGCGGCGCGTCTCAAGCAATTGGTCGGCAGCTTCCGCATTTAAAGCGCTGCCACTGGCCCCTTCGCGAGCAGGCTCGCTCCCACATTGGAATGCATTTCAACTGTGGGAGCGAGCCTGCTCGCGAAGAGGGATTGAGTCGCGATGAAGATTTAGAACCGTGACCCCGGCCCAGACAGAAACTCCAATTCTTCAGCCGTAGACGCCCTTCCCAACACCGCATTGCGATGCGGAAACCGCCCAAACCTTGCAATCACTTTCTGATGCCGCTCGGCATAATCCAGATTGTCGGCAAACACCGCACGCTCTGCCTCCGGCTGTTCAGCCACCAATTCGATAAGCCGCGAAACCGCTTCGTTCTGCACCGCGAGGTTTTCGCAGTGTTCGAACACCAGATAGATGAATACCCGTTGAATCGGCTTCAGTTGCCGGTCGAAATCCGCAGCAATGCCTTGCGCAACGAATTTCTGCGCGCGCAGATCGCCAGAGAATGCTTTGGGAGAATCGCGATAGATCATTCGCGGCAGTTGATCGAGCAACAGCACCACCGCTAGCCAACCTTCGGGACATTGCGTCCACTCGGTCAGTTCGCCCGCCAGGGCCTGATCGACAAAGACCCCGAACCGCTCACGCGCTTCGAGGTCTTGACTGTCTTTCTTGCCGAACCACAGCTTGCCCTTGTCAGCCGAAACCTCGTCCGGTGATTCGGCGTGACCGAACCACCAATCGAGCAACGGCTGCCAAGGCGCGTTCATGGCTTAAGCCTTGTGGTAGGCCGTGGCGCGTGCGACTTCTTCTTTCGAACCGAGGAACACCGCAACACGCTGGTGCAGACCTTCCGGCTGAATGTCGAGGATACGCTGGTGACCGTCGGTGGACGCGCCGCCCGCTTGTTCCACCAGGAACGACATCGGGTTGGCCTCGTACATCAGACGCAATTTGCCTGGTTTGGACGGCTCGCGGCTGTCACGCGGGTACATGAACAGACCGCCACGGGTCAGGATGCGGTGCACGTCGGCAACCATCGCCGCGACCCAACGCATGTTGTAGTTCTTTTTCAGTGGACCATCTTCGCCGGCCAGCAACTCGTCGACGTAGCGCTGCACCGGGGCTTCCCAGTGACGCTGGTTGGACATGTTGATGGCGAACTCCTGAGTAGACTCAGGAATGGTGATGTCTTCGTGGGTCAGGACGAAGCTGCCCATTTCGCGGTCCAGGGTGAAGCCTTTGACGCCGTCGCCCAGGGTCAGGACCAGCATGGTCTGCGGCCCGTAGATCGCGTAACCGGCAGCGACCTGCTCGGTGCCTGGCTGCAGGAAAGCTTTTTCGTTCAGCGCTTCGTTCTGGCTCAGGTATTCGTTCGGGCAACGCAATACCGAGAAAATGGTACCGACCGGGGCGTTGATGTCGATGTTCGACGAACCGTCCAGTGGGTCGAACACCAGCAGGTAGGCGCCTTTGGGGTACTTGCCCGGGATCTGGTAGGCATTGTCCATTTCTTCGGACGCCATGCCGGCCAGGTGACCGCCCCATTCATTGGCTTCGAGCAGGATCTCGTTGGAGATCACATCGAGCTTCTTCTGCACTTCGCCTTGCACGTTTTCAGTGCCCATGCTGCCCAGAACACCGCCCAGGGCGCCTTTGGACACGGCGTGGCTGATTTCCTTACAGGCACGCGCCACCACTTCGATCAGGAAGCGCAGATCGGCAGGAGTGTTGTTGCTGCGGGTCTGCTCAATCAAATAGCGACTCAAGGTAACGCGGGACATGGACGGCTCCGGTGGAATGGTGGGCTGAAAACCCGCGCAGTTTACAGGGAGTCTGAAAACGTAGCGAGCAAAGACGCCCGGTAACGTGCGTTGGGGTTCAATTGCATCTATCAGACGTGATCGGGCCCGGAGAGTTCAGGCACCGGATTTAGCGTAGTTGGAAACGGGATGGATGGTAGCTCGGGATTCTTGTCGACCGATTGGCCGTCTTCGCGAGCCTGCTCGCTCCCACAAAAGATCTCCCTTGAATACGGACTTGTGTCCACTGAAGATCAACTGTGGGAGCGGGCTTGCTCGCGAATGGCGCGCAGCGCCAGCCATTCTCAGGAGTTGGCAGGAGGCTTGCGCAGCAAACTCGCCGCCATCACCCCGAGGAACACCACACTCAACAACAACACCGCCCACAGCCCCAACTTCTTCCAGTTGGTTTCAACGACTGCCGTAGTGGCTGTTGTCGAGGCGGGCGTGTTGATGGCTTCGCCCTCTACCGTCGCCTTACCCAACGTCGCCAGTTTCTGCGGTTTGAAATCGGGAATCAGCGTAGCCAGCGGCAGGTTCGCCGTTTTCACCGTCGGATTGCCCAGCGCCAGGCTGTAAGGCCCTGCGCCACGCGCCAGAAAGATCACCTGCGTCGCACGCACTGCGTATTTCAAGCTCGGCGCCTGCTCTCCCAAGCCGCCGCCGCGCTCATCTACGGTCAGTTTCAACTGCTGAACGGTCTGCCCGTAAAGCGACATTTCGTTCTGCACCACGTCCTGATCATTCTGCGTCAGGCGATACAGCAAGCCACTGCTCAACGTCTGCCACGGCAGGCTACTCTCGCGCCGCCCCGCCAACGTCACCGGTGCCAGGCTGTTCGGCTCTTTGAGTTCAACCTGCACCCGTTCGACGTTCAGCCCCATCGGCAACTGCCAGGTGTATTCCCCGGCCTTGGTGCTGCTGCCAGCCAATGCCTGAGACCAGACCAACGGCAGCGGTAGATTGCGCGGGTCGCTGCTTTTCACTTGCGCCAACGTCAGGTTCGGCGCCGAACTCGGTGAATCCCACAGCAAGCGCACATAGCGCGCCGATTGCCCCGGCAACGTCACGTCGTGCTGTTCGATGCGCTCATCGGAAAAGGTCAGGCGCGCCACTTGGCCTTCGCCCCACGGCTGCCAGTGCTGCAAGTCGTCACTGGCCTCAATGCTGAAGCGCTGGAAGCCGTCGCGTTCGCTGGTCCAGTCGAGAATCAATTGCTGCAACGGCGCCTTGATCGCACTCGCGTCGAGCAACCACCCGCGCAGCACTTCTTCGCCCGCCTCTAATTGGCTGGACGGCTGCACCTCGACCAGCGTGCCGTTGGTGGTCGATTGCACGCGCACGTTCGGTGCGTGCTCCGAGGCGTCGGCGGCGTTGTACAGCGGGAACCACTTCACGTCATGCAACTGCCCGTCGTCGCGGGTCTGCGCCGACTCGCGGGCCAAGGCGTAAGCCTGCGGTTCGCCGGCGGCATTGAATACGCGCAGATCGCTGAGATCGGTCTGGCGCGCCTGCAATTGCACATTCAGCGGCAGTTCGAGGCGATACCACGGGCCAGCCCCAGTCACTGAGAGCGGCACCTGCGTGGTGAAGTCCGCCGGTTTTTCCTGGGCGCCGGCAGTCATCACCACGCCCAACGCCAACCAACCCAGATTCAGCATACGACTCAAGATGAAACTCCTTCGGTGTTCGGGGTCGGTTTGTCCGCCACCGGGTCAGCTTCGGTGCGTTTGGGCGGCAGCGGCGCGAAGTAGCCGACCACCAGCAGCAATACGCCAACGCCGATAAACGAGACGATCCGGGCGAGGCCGCCACGGTTGCTCAATTCGACAAAAATCAGTTTGGCCACCACCAGCGCAATCAGCGCCGCGCCGATCAGCCAGACTTCGCGGCGATGACGCAGATGCCCGCCGATCATCAGTCCCAGCGCCATCAGCGTCCAGACAATGGACAACCCCGCCTGCACCAGCATCGACGCCAGCAACTGATCGAGTTCGAACGGGATCCCGGCCCAATGATGTGCGGCGCGAGTCACCAACGCGGTGCAGAAGGCGAACAGCGAAACTCCGGCGATCAGTTGCGTGGCGTAATCGGCGTAGTCCTGTCGGATCGACAACTGCGACACCGTGCTGCGCGACCAGACATAAACGCCGAACAGCGCAAACAGCAGGCCCAGTTCCAGTGGGTTGAGCAGCGGCACGTAAGGCAGCGGTTCGGCGTTGCCATCGCTGATCCCGTTGGCCAGCCAGAACCAGCCGAGCATCAACACCGCCAACGGTGCAGCGGCGTACAAGCGGTATTGGCGGGCAAACGCGGCGACGGGCCAAGGCCAATTGCGCGGTGCGGCCGCCAGCAACAGATACAGGCTCGGCAAAATCGCCCAGCCCAACCAACGCCAAGCGTTGTATTGCTCGGACAACAGCAGCAAGCCGTAGCGCAGTTCCAGCGACAGCACGCCGATCAATAGCCAGCAGCCCAGCACATGCGCAGTGCTCAAGGCCCGCGCCGACAGCATCGGCGCCAAGCGCCGCAAGCTGAGGAAATGCACCGCGAACACCACAGCCCACGCCAGCCAGCCGACGTCTGCCGCCGGGTGATAACGCGAATGCCAAGCCGCGAGCAAAACCAGCCCGGCGGCCGGCATCAACAAGGTGCACAGCAAACCCAGCGCCGGCCATTTCAAGCGCAGTGACAGCAGCGTCCACAATGCCACACTCAGTGCCGCGACCAGCAACAGCAGAGAGTCTTCAAGATTCACTGGCGCAAAGCCCAGCACTTCATTGACCCACGCGAACGTCCACCAACCGGCGCCCCACACCAGCAACACCTCGGACAAACGCTGCAAACTCAACACATCAAACGCCGACGCGTGATGACCCAGTTGCAGGCGCCAAGCGCCGATCATCGCGGCCAGGCTCAGCACCAACGGCGTCCAGAATCCGCCGTGCGCCAACGGCTTGTAACCTTCACTGACCAACGGCTCAAGCCACTCGGAACCGGCGAGCAAAAACGCCGCGCCGCCGATCACCTGCAACAGCAGACCGAAGACAAAACTCACCCGCTGCTTGAGGTACAGGCTCAGCCAGATGATCAACAAACCACTGGCCGCCCACACTGCGCTCGCGGTCTGCCACGGCAGGACAAACAGCACCGCCAGATTGATCAGCACCAGACCGGCCAGCAACACCACCGACAAGCCGCGCAGCAGACGCACATCGGCGCGCACCATCTCATCGCGAGCGGCCAGCAACATGCCGGCGATCAAGGCCAGCCCGATCAAAGAGGCACTGAGCAAACCGCTCCAGCCGGCGCTGAAAACCGCGGCCGAATCTACGCCCCCGCCTTGCAAGCGCAGCAGGAACAACGCGCCGCCCAGCAGTTGCACGGCAAACGCCGTGAACAGGAACGTGCGCGATTGCAGGCGCAGACCGACGAACAACGTCGCCAGACCGGCCAGCGCCCAACTGATCGCCGTGCCCTGGATGAAGAAGTACAGCGGCGCCAGCAGGTAAAGGCACGTCAGGCCCAGGCACGCCAGCACCGGCAGGCCTTGGCGCTCCCAAGGCGAGGCCTGTTCCGGCGTGGCTTTGCGCAGTTGATAGAAGCTGAACAACAACGCGACGCCGAGCATCAGCGCACCTAACGGTGCCCCATCGAGCAGACTGCTCTCGCCGATGCGCAACTGACTGAGGAACGCCAGCGCCGACCCCAGTTGCAACAGCAAAGCAAAGGCCCGGGCGAATGGGCGATGCTGACGCAAGCCGAGCCAGAAAATCCCCGCGCCCTCCACTGCCCACGCCGCAGACGTCCAACGTGCATCGAGCCCGAGCGGAATCGCCAGACTGGCAAAAATCACCCCCAGCGCCAGACAGGTTTCGCCCAGCAGCACGGCACGCCCGGCCATCAACACTTTGGCCAGGCCCATGTAGATCATGCCCAGTGCAAGGGCGCTGAATGCCGCAGCGAATTCCAGATGCTGCACCAGCGCAAACTGCAAACCAAAGCCGACAATCGGCGGGCCGAACAGCATCGTCCCATCGACGTAATCACCCTTGCGCGCCGACCAGTGCAGCAGCGCCTCACGGTCGCCGTCTGCCGGAGCATCAGGCATGTCGAGTAGTTTTCGGCGGGCGAACAACAAGCCAATGGCCAGGTACATCAAGAAGAACAGAATCAGAAACGGCTCGGTGCTCCACAAAAGCTGCGGCGCATAAGAACGCAGCCCCCAGGCGAAACCGATGCCAAAGGTGCCAACAAAGCCAATCAGGTTGAGCAGGCGCCAAGCCTTGAACCAGGCGATGGCGAGGATGCCGGCGTTGAGCAGCGCGAAATAACTGAACAGCGCGACATGGTTGCCAGCGCCGGTCGAAGTCAGAATCGGTGCAGCGAAACCGCCGAGCGCGGCGACACACGCCAGCGCCAGGGCGTCCTGGGTAATCGCCAGAATCGCCGAGAACACCGTCACCGCCACCAACAAGCCCAGCGCGGCGGACGGCTCCAGCAACGGATGCAGGCGCATCGCCGCAAACACTGTCAGGTACAACACCGCGATGCCGGTGCCTTGCAGCATCAACGCATAACTGCTGTTGCGGTGCCGCAGCCACCAGCCCAGCGCCAGCAAGCCCAGTGCCGCGGCAGCGACCCCGGCGTAACGCAGTTCGATCGGCACCACCATGCCTTCAGTGGCATAGCGCAGCAGAAACGCCAGGCCGAAGAACAACAACACCACGCCAACGCGCAGCACGGTGTTGCCACCGAACAGCCAGTTGCGTGCCGCGCTGATGCCACGCTCGATCAGGTTCGGACCACGGGGCTCGGCGGGTTGTTGAGGTTCGGTGGTAACGGCTTCGAGGCGCCAGACATCGTCCGGCAGCGGTTGATTGGTTTCGTGGGCAGCGGCGGAGATCGGTACGAGTTCGGGCGGCAGTTCCCAAACGAGTTCGGGTGCCGGCGCCTGTTCAACGATTTTTGCGGGTTCGACGACAGGTTCACTGGCCGGTGCCGCACTCGACGGCGGTGCGGCTTGCACGGGCGTGCCTTCGAGCAGGAACAGCCGCTGCTCGACCGCCTGCAAGGCGACCTTTGCCTGTTCAAGTTGACGCTGTTGTTCGGCGGCCTGTTTGCCGATCCGGGCGATGCGCAGCGTTTGCCCAATCGCAAGTCCCAGCAGCGCACCCAACAGCGCCGTGCTGAACGACTCGTCAAGCAGCCAGCCGAGCACCAGCCCGATCAACATGAACATCCATTGCATGGTCGATATCCCTAAGCGGCCCCTTAAAGGGGCAATCCCGGCAGTTGCTTCAGTCTAGGCACAATCTAACGGTGGGAGCGGGCTCGCTCGCGAAGGCGTCGTCAGTCGATATTAAAATTGACTGATCCATCGCTTTCGCGAGCAAGCCGGCTCCCACCGGGGGCTTGTGGTGACTGATACATCCGGTAACCGGCGCTCAGTATATCGATCTGGCCCAACAAACGTTGGGCCTTACGCACATTTGTTGCGCAAAGTTACTCCAGCGCTTTCCAGATATCCGTGGCGTACTCGCGAATCGTCCGGTCCGAGGAGAACCAGCCCATCCGCGCCGTGTTGAGCACCGCCGAACGCCACCAGTTATTGCTGTCGTGCCAAAGCTCTTCAACGCGCTTCTGCGCCTCCCAGTAGGAGTCGAAGTCGGCACAGACCAGGAACCGGTCGTAATCGACCAGCGAGTCGATCAGCCCGGTGTAGCGTGAGGTGTCGTCCGGCGAGAACACCCCGCTGCGGATCGCTTGCAACACATCGTTGAGGCGATGGGACGCGGCGATGTCCGGCGCGGCGCTGAACTCGTGGTTCTGTTTACGCGCTTCCACCTGCTGGGCGCTGAGGCCGAAGATGAACATGTGCTCGGCGCCAATACGCTCGCACATTTCCACGTTGGCGCCGTCCAGCGTACCGATGGTCAGCGCACCGTTAAGGCCGAACTTCATGTTGCTGGTGCCCGAAGCCTCGAAACCGGCGGTGGAAATCTGCTCTGACAAGTCCGCCGCCGGAATAATGCTCTCCGCCAGACTGACGTTGTAATTGGGCAGGAACACCACTTTCAGCAAGCCACGCACGGTCGGGTCGTTGTTAACCACCCGGGCGATGTCGTTGGTCAGTTTGATGATCAGCTTGGCTTGGTGATAACTGGCCGCCGCTTTACCGGCGAAGATTTTCACTCGCGGCACCCAGTCGATTTCAGGCTCGGCGCGAATCGCCTGATACAACGCCACGGTATGCATCAGGTTGAGCAACTGGCGTTTGTATTCGTGGATCCGTTTGACCTGCACATCGAACATCGCCGCCGGGTTGACCGCGATCCCCAGCCGTTCGTGAATCAGATAAGCCAAGGCCTTTTTGCTGTGCAACCGCTGCTCGGCGAAGGCTTTGCGAAAGGCCGGTTTTTCTGCGAACGGTTCGAGGTCGAGCAGGCGTTCTTCCGGGTTGTCCAAAATGTCCGGGCCAAGCGCATCGACCAGCATCGAGGTCAATTCGGCGTTGGCCTGGAACAGCCAGCGGCGGAAGGTGATGCCGTTGGTTTTGTTGTTGATCCGCTCCGGGTAGAGCTTGTGCAATTCGGCAAACACGGTTTTGCGCATCAGTTGCGTATGCAGCCCTGATACGCCGTTGACGCTATGCGAACCGAGGAAGGCGAGGTTACCCATGCGCACCCGGCGGCCGTTGTCTTCCTCGATCAATGACACCGCACGCAGTACGTCGAAGTCGTGAATACCCTTGGCCCGCAATGAATCGATGTGCTGGGCATTGATCAGGTAAATGATCTGCATGTGCCGCGGCAGCATGCGCTCCATCAAACCCACCGGCCAGGTTTCCAACGCTTCGGGCAACAACGTGTGGTTGGTGTACGACAGCGTGTCCACTGTGACTTGCCACGCCGCATCCCACGCCACGTCGTAGACGTCGACCAGTTGGCGCATCAGTTCGGCCACAGCGATCGACGGGTGGGTGTCGTTAAGTTGAATGGCAGCATGATCACCCAGGGTCAACACCGAGGTGTGCATGTTGCGATGGCGACGGAGCAAGTCCTGCAAAGATGCGGCGACGAAGAAATATTCCTGGCGCAGACGCAGTTCTTGCCCCGCTTCGGTGCTGTCCGCCGGGTAGAGCACGCGGGAAATACTTTCGGCACGGGCCACTTCGGCCACGGCGCCCAAGTGGTCACCGGCGTTGAAGCGTTCCAGGTGCAGATCTTCCATGGCCCGAGCCCGCCACAGGCGCAAGGTGTTGACGCTTGCCCCGCGCCAGCCGACGACCGGCGTGTCATAGGCAATCGCCCGAACGGTTTCCGCCGGCGACCAGACCTGTCTGGTTTTACCGCTGGCATCGGTGACGGTTTCAACGCTGCCACCAAAACCGATGGAGTAGACGACTTCCGGCCGCTCGAACTCCCACGGGTTGCCGAAATCCAGCCAGTGTTCGGTCTGTTCCTGCTGCCAGCCGTCGACGATGGCCTGACGGAACAAGCCGTGTTCATAGCGAATGCCGTAGCCATGGCCGGCGATGCCGAGGGTGGACATGCTTTCCATGAAGCACGCGGCCAATCGTCCGAGACCACCGTTGCCCAGCGCTGCGTCAGGCTCCAGCAGGCGAATGCGTTCCAGATCGACACCCAGTTCGGTCAGCGCCTCTCGGGCGACGTCGAGCAGGCCGAGGTTGCTCAGGCTGTCGTAGAGCAAGCGGCCGATGAGGAATTCCAGCGAGAGGTAATACACCCGCTTCTGGCCTTTGCGGTAGATCTGCCGGGTGTGATCCATCCAGTGCTCGACCATGTGATCGCGCGCCGCCAGGGCAATGGCTTCGAACCAGTCATGGTCAAAGGCGTGATCGGGGTCTTTGCCCACCGCGTAGGTGAGTTTGGTCAGGACGGCGTCGCGGAATGCGGCCACCTCTGCTTCGCGAACTAATGGTTCTTGAGTCATCGATACGACCTCGGGCGAGCGGGGAATTGTCTGAGCCTAGACGGTCTGACCGACGGTAGCGGCTCTGGTTCGGCAGTTTTTCCCGGGACTGTGAGATAGCCCGGCAATCGCTTGGCATCTACCCCAATGAATGCAGGGGCCGTGCCGATTTGTCCGGTCAAATGGCGGTATACAGAAAATATCTGGCGAAAGGTTGTTCAAAAATCCACCCGTCCCGGTATGATCGCGCGCCCTGATGCACACGCCTGGTAACTCCCGATGATGAAGCCCAACCTGATTGCCGCCGCCGAGATCGATCGTCTCGATACGTGGGCCAAATACTCGGCCCCGATGTGCGGCTCTTGTGTCTCCAGCTGCTGCACGCTGCCGGTCGAGGTGAAGATCAAGGATCTGGTGCGCATCGGCGTGGTCGACGAGTTCGAGTTGGGCGATCCACCGAAGAACATCGCCAAGCGCCTGCAAAAGGAAGGACTGGTCGAGCGCTTCAATCAGAAGTCGGGGATCTTCACCCTGCAGCGCATGAGCAACAACGATTGCTACTACCTGGATCGTAAGTCGCGCCTGTGCACCATTTATGACAAGCGCCCGGACACCTGCCGCAATCACCCCAAGATCGGCCCGCGACCGGGGTATTGCGCGTACAAGCCGAAGGAAGTGGTGCGCGAGCAGAATTTCCGCGCGATCGAGAAGTTTTGATCCCTCCTGAGATTTTCGGTGGCTGATCGGCCGCCTTCGCGAGCAAGCCCGCACACATTTGGAATGCGTTCCCCCCTGTGGGAGCGGACTTGCTCGCGAAGAGGCCGACAAACACACCGAATAATCCCCAGACAAACAAAAACGCCCCCGGTCTCGCGACCGGGGGCGTTTTCATTCAGCCAGAACTAAATACTTAGATCTTGGCTTTCTTGGCAGCGCGGGTACGCTCGCTTTCGTCCAGGATCTTCTTGCGAAGACGGATGGACTTAGGAGTAACTTCGCACAGCTCGTCTTCCTGGATGTATTCCAGAGCCTGTTCCAGAGTGAACTTCACTGGTGGAACCAGAGCGATGGTTTCGTCTTTGCCCGAAGCACGCATGTTGTCGAGCTTCTTGCCTTTGGTTGGGTTGATACCCAGGTCGTTGTCGCGGCTGTTCTGGCCGACAATTTGACCGGTGTAGATCTCTTGACCGTGTTCAACGAACAGCTTGCCACGCGCCTGCAGGGTTTCCAGGGAGTAGGTCAGAGCCTTGCCGGTTTCAACCGAAACCAGAACGCCGTTCTGACGGCCGGACATGTGGCCCGACTTCACGGTGTCGTAGCGATCGAAGATCGAGGTCAGGATGCCAGCACCGTTGGTCAGGGTCAGGAACTGGTTACGGAAACCAATCAGACCACGAGCAGGGATGTTGTATTCCAGACGAACACGGCCCTTACCATCCGGCACCATGTTGGTCAGGTCGCCTTTACGCAGACCCATCTCTTCCATGACCTTGCCCTGCGAATCTTCAGGGATGTCGATGGTCACGTTTTCGAACGGTTCTTGCTTGACGCCGTTCACTTCACGAATGATCACTTCCGGACGGCCCAGGGCCAGTTCGAAGCCTTCGCGACGCATGGTTTCGATCAGTACCGAGAGGTGCAGCTCACCACGGCCGGAAACCTTGAACTTGTCAGCGGTGTCGCCTTCTTCAACGCGCAGAGCAACGTTGTACAGCAGCTCTTTGTCCAGACGGTCCTTGATGTTACGGGACGTCACGAACTTGCCTTCTTTACCGCAGAATGGCGAGTCGTTTACCTGGAAGGTCATCGAAACGGTTGGCTCGTCAACGGTCAGAGGCTTCATCGCCTCGACAGTGTCCGGGTGGCACAGGGTGTCGGAGATGAACAGCGAGTCCATACCGCTGACGCAAACGATATCGCCTGCAAAAGCTTCTTCAACGTCGATACGGTGCAGACCGTGGTGACCCATCAGCTTCAGGATACGACCGTTACGCTTCTTGCCGTCGGCACCGATAGCAACAACCGGGGTGTTCGGCTTGACGCTACCACGAGCGATACGGCCAACACCGATAACACCCAGGAAGCTGTTGTAGTCCAGTGCCGAGATTTGCATCTGGAACGGACCTTCACGGTCAACTTTTGGCGCTGGAACGTGGTCGACGACCGCTTGGTACAGCGGGGTCATGTCTTCAGCCATGGCGGTGTGATCCAGACCGGCGATGCCGTTCAGGGCCGAGGCGTAAACAACCTGGAAGTCCAGTTGTTCTTCGGTCGCACCGAGGTTGTCGAACAGGTCGAAGATCTGGTCCAGAACCCAGTCCGGACGCGCGCCTGGACGGTCAACCTTGTTGATCACCACGATTGGACGCAGGCCGGCTTCGAAAGCCTTCTTGGTCACGAAACGGGTTTGCGGCATAGGGCCGTCTTGAGCGTCAACCAGCAGCAGAACGGAGTCAACCATCGACATTACGAGTTCAACTACGCCGCCGAA
>NZ_JBIUWM010000072.1:0-23649 GCF_044743445.1 Pseudomonas sp. NPDC087615
TGTATGCGGATACTGCTTATCAGACTCAATGCCATGCTGCGAGACGGCACCGAATGGCGGTGACGAATGGCAGGGTAAAGACAGTTGCTCCCACATTTGTTTTGTACGTTGGCTAACACTCACTCCAGCGGGGAGGGTGTCAGTGAAGCGCTGTTCATGACACTTTTGTTTCAATCATGGTTTTAGCTGTGCAATGCTGGCGCCCAGACCGTTAGCCAACTACAGCTTAAGTATCAGAACGTAGAAACCGCGCGGTACCGTCAACTTGCCTCTCTGGGGCGCTGCCATTACAGGGGGTCTGCATGCTCACCCTGCTCAATCTTCTTTCTGCCGTCGCCCTGCTGATCTGGGGCACGCACATCGTTCGAACCGGCATCTTGCGGGTGTATGGCACCCAGCTGCGCCATGTGATCGGTCAGAACATGTCCAAGCGCTGGCTGGCGTTTGTTGCGGGCATCGTCGTCACGGCGATGGTGCAAAGCAGCAACGCGACGGCGATGCTCGTCACCTCTTTCGTTGGCCAGGGCCTGATGGCGCTGACGCCGGCGCTGGCGACCATGCTCGGCGCCGATGTCGGTACGGCACTGATGGCGCGGGTGCTGACGTTCGACTTGTCGTGGCTGTCGCCATTGCTGATTTTCCTTGGGGTGATTTTCTTTCTGTCGCGCAAACAGACGCGGCTCGGGCAAATGGGCCGGGTCAGCATCGGTTTGGGGCTGATCATTCTCGCGCTGCAACTGATCGTCGAGGCCGCTGCACCGATCACCCACGCCCAAGGGGTGAAGGTGATTTTCGCTTCGCTGACCGGCGACATCCTCCTCGACGCCCTGGTCGGCGCGCTGTTTGCGATGATTTCCTACTCCAGCCTCGCCGCTGTGCTGCTGACCGCTACCTTGGCCGGCGCTGCCGTGATCAGTCTGCCGGTGGCGATTGGCTTGGTGATCGGCGCCAACATTGGCAGTGGCATTCTGGCGTTCATGAGCACCAGCATGCAGAACGCTGCCGGGCGGCAAGTGGCGCTGGGCAGCCTGTTGTACAAACTGATTGGCCTGCTGTTGATCATCCCGGTGCTCGACCCACTCGTGCATTGGATCGACAGTCTGGATTTCAGCCCGCAGGAAATGGTCATTGGCTTCCACCTGCTCTACAACACCGCACGCTGTCTGATCCTGCTGCCGAGTGTCGGGCCGATGGCGCGTTTGTGCGCCTGGCTGCTGCCGGAACGGCCTGAGGTCAACGGCACCGCCAAACCGCGTCACCTCGACCCGACCGCGCTGGTCACGCCAAGCCTGGCCTTGGCCAACGCCGTCCGCGAAACCCTGCGCATGGGCGATCTGCTCGACAACATGCTCGACGCGACCCTCGATGTGCTGCGCGGCAAGCAAACGGCGATCACCCAGGACATGCGTCGGATGACCGATGACGTTGAGTCGCTGTACAGCGCGATCAAGCTGTACCTGGCGCAAATGCCTCGAGAGGATCTCGGCGAGCAGGACAGTCGGCGCTGGGCGGAGATCATTGAACTGGCGATCAACCTCAAACTGGCCTGTGACTTGATCGAGCGCATGCTGCGCAAGGTCCAGCAGCAGAAGACCTCGCAACGACGTTCGTTTTCCGAGGAAGGGCTGGAGGACCTGGCCGGGCTTCAACAGCAACTGATCGCCAACTTGCGGTTGGGGTTGTCGGTGTTTCTCAGCGGCGACAAGGAAAGCGCTCGCCAGTTGCTGCGCGAGAAACGGCGCTTCCGCGCACAGGAACGCCGTTTGGCCCATGCGCACGTCAGCCGTTTGCAACGCAAGATCGTGCAGAGTATTGAAACCAGTTCGTTGCACCTGGAGCTGATCGCCGACATGAAACGGCTCAATTCACTGTTTTGCAGCAGCGCTTATGTGGTGCTGGAAACGGCGGACACCGGTGCGCTGGCGGCGGATGAAATGGCCGACATTACGCATTCGCCTTGAACGTCTGCGGCTGGGTTTAGTCAGTAACTTTGATTCAGCCTTAAGACCTTCGCGAGCAGGCTCGCTCCCACCTCTGAAACACGTTCCCTTGTGGGAGCGACGGTGCGACGATTCGACCTGCTCGCGAAGGGCGGCCTGAATAGCGACACGGATCTCCAAATCAGCCGTACGGAAGCCTGTTATGCGTTGCCTGTTGTTCGCCTGTCTGTTGCTCGGTTCACTCCCTTCCTTGGCCCTGGATCGTTTTCAGGTCGAAGGTTATGCGCTGCCCAACGGTTTGCAGTTGTTGCTCAAACCCGGCACCGAGCGCGGACATGTCGCGATCCGGCTGGTGGTCGGCGTCGGTCTTGATGATTTTGACTGCGGTGAAAAAGAGCTGCCGCACCTGCTTGAACACTTGCTGTTCAGTGGCATTGACGCCTCTGGCGAAGGTGGCCTCGAAGAGCGCATGCAGGCCCTGGGCGGTGACTGGAACGCCTTCACCAGCAATGCCGATACCACCTTCGTCATCGAAGCCCCGGCGAAAAACCAGCGCAAGGTACTCGACCTGCTACTGGCGCTGATGACACAGACCCGCATCGACGACAACGCGATCAACGCCGCCAAGCGTGTGGTCGAGCGTGAGGACGGCGGCCACTACACACGCCTGCGCCGCTTTCTCGATCGCCAGGATCTGGGGCACAGCGCGAGCAATCAATTGGCGGTGGAACTGGGCCTTAAATGCCCGCAGCGCGCCGAAGTCGCCCCTCTGACCCAGGCGCAACTGGAGAAGGTGCGCAAAGCCTGGTACGCGCCGAACAACATGACCCTGATTGTCGTCGGCGAGCTCGACAAACTGCTGCCGGCCTATCTGGAGCGGACGTGGGGCGCGCTTGATGCGGTCGAGCCGAGTGAGCACCGGCCGTTGCCGGATATCCGCACCAGCGCGGCCCATGAGCGCACCCTCACACGCGGTTTTATCGGCGACAGCGCCAAGTTGCACTGGTTGGTGCCGGAGCCGGTGCTGGATGGTCAGTACGGCGAGACGTTCGACATCCTCAAGGACTACCTCGACTGGGCGCTGTACCGACAGATTCGCCTCAACCATGGTTTGTCTTATGGGCCGTGGGCCGAGCGCGAAGTGTTTGGGGGTGTCGGGTTCATGAGCCTCAATGCCGACCTTGATCGCGATGACGTCGACGAAGCCATTCAGGTACTGGAAGACATCAAGGCCGACCTGCTGAAAAACGGTCTCGATCCGGCCACCTTCGCCCGCATCAAACAGGCGGCCATCGCCCATCAGGCCTGGGCGGTGCAAGGCAACAGCGCGATGGCCGATTACTACTGGAGTGCGCTGGGCGACTACGAGGACGGCCGCTTCGCCAATCCCGCCCGCGAACTGCAAGGCGTGACGCTGGAAACGGCGAACAAGGCCATGCGCGAGTTGTTGCTGCAACCGGGGTATCTGCGTATCGAGAAGCCGTTGGTCAGTGATGATCAGGTGTTGTGGCTGAGTGCGGGTGGGTTGGGCGTGCTGCTGCTGATCCTGATTGGCTGGCGCCTGAATCGCCGCAAATCCGCCGAACACTGAACCTGTGGAACTGTGGTGATTTTACTGACCGGCAGCCTCGCCACACCGCCCCGCCGGCGGTACTCTGTCGAGGTTTTTTCCTACGACTATTGTGAATCGCCAAATGCCGAAAATACCCCAGATCATCCAGCGCATTCTCGAACTGATGAAGCGCTATCCCGGGGTCATTGCGTTGGGTGGTTTCATCTCCGGGGTTGGCAGTTTCATTCTGGTCGACCGCCAGCAAGGGCTGGCGAGCTGGATCACCATCATCATGCTGCTGAGCTGGATCTGGCTGATGCTGGAAAACACCCTCACCGGCCTTTTTACGCGGATTTTCAAACGGGAAATCCCCCAGCCGCTGCTGCGTTACGCCACGCAGATGATTCACCAGGAAAGCCTGTTTTTCGTTCTGCCATTCTTCTTCATCACCACAACGTGGAACAGCAGCCAATTGATCTTCACCGGGCTGCTGAGCATCGCCGCGCTGATCTCCGTCATCGATCCGCTCTACTACAAATGGCTGGCGCCCCGGCGCTGGGCGTTTCTGGCGCTACACACCCTGACCCTGTTCGCCGCCCTGCTGACTGCACTGCCGGTGATCATGCACCTGACCACGTCGCAGAGCTTCAAATGGGCGCTGGGCATTGCCGTGCTGCTGTCGTTCCCGAGCCTGGCGTCGATCTTCCCGATCCGCACCGTGCGCAATGCGCTGGCGATCCTGTGCATCTCCGTGGGTATCGGCGGCGTGGGTTGGGCGCTGCGCTCGTGGGTGCCGCCGGCAACGCTGTGGATGACTGACGTGGCGATCAGCACGCAGTTGCAGGATCGCACCCCCGGCGCGAGCCTCAAGCAAGTCAGCGCCGAACAGATCCGTGGCGGTGGCCTCTACGCCTATACCGCGATCAACGCGCCACGCGGGCTCGATGAGCGGATTTATCACGTCTGGCAGTTCAACGGCAAAGAGGTCGACCGCATTGCTCTCGACATCCATGGCGGGCGCAAGGAAGGCTACCGGGCGTGGACGCACAAGCAGAATTTCCCCGGCAACCCGGCGGGCAAGTGGCAGGTTCGGGTGTTGACCGAGGACGGCCAGGTGATCGGCGTGCTGCGCTTTGAAGTCACCGACAGCACAGCGATCAAAGAAAAGTAGTCGGGTTCGTGCTATTACGTATGCCAGCCTCATCAGCCGAAAAGCACGGAGTTTATGACCAGCAGCTCGATGACGGGCAGTGCCCAACTCGACACATCGACCACCCCTGCTCGCCTGCGAGTCAGCGGGGACTGGACGCTTGCCCATTACGCTGACCTCAAGCAACTGAGCGAAAAGCTCCACGGCCAATACGACGCCCATACGTCCATCGACCTGAATGACCTGGGCGCCCTCGATACCGCTGGCGCATCCTTGCTGGTGGAGCTGCTCGGTTCCGAGCGCTTGGGCAAATCCGCTGAACATCCCGACTGTACGATTTCCCAGGCTGACCGCGCGTTGCTGCAGACGGTGTATCGCTCGCTGACCGATTTCTGTGTGCCGATCAAGGAGCCGGAAGTCGGCGTCAGCGTGCAACTGCTGACGCGCATCGGTCGCGCCGTGGAAACGGTCTGGCAGGACACCTTGCAAGTGCTGGGCTTCATCGGCCTGATTCTGGAAACCATCGCTCGCAGCGTGTTCCGCCCCAAGCGTTGGCGCATTACGCCAATCGTCGCGCACATCGAACAGACCGGCCTCGACGCTGCGCCGATTGTGGCGTTGCTGACCTTTCTGGTGGGCGCCGTGGTGGCTTTTCTTGGCGCGACGGTGCTGGCCAGTTTTGGGGCCAGTGTGTTCACCGTCGATCTGGTGGCGTTTTCATTTCTGCGTGAATTCGGCGTCTTGCTCACCGCGATTCTGATGGCCGGGCGCACCGCCAGCGCCTTCACCGCGCAAATCGGTTCGATGAAGGCCAACGAAGAGATCGATGCGATCCGCACACTGGGCCTCGACCCGATGGAACTGCTGGTGGTGCCACGGGTATTGGCGCTGCTGATCGCGCTGCCGATGTTGACCTTTCTGGCGATGCTCTGCGGGATCGTCGGCGGTGGCGTGGTCTGCGCGTTGTCGCTGGGGATTTCACCGGCGATGTTCCTCTCGCTGCTGCAATCGGACATCGGTGTTCAGCATTTTCTGGTCGGGCTGGTGAAAGCGCCGATCTTCGCCTTCCTGATCGCCGCGATTGGCTGTCTCGAAGGCTTCAAGGTCAGCGGCAGCGCTGAATCGGTCGGCGCCCACACCACGTCCGCCGTGGTGCAATCGATTTTCGTGGTGATCGTCCTCGATGCGGTGGCCGCGCTGTTCTTCATGGAGATGGGCTGGTGAGTCGTCCACCCCGCGCGCCCTCGGAGGCGGTGATCGAAGTCCGTGGCCTGTGCAACCGCTTTGGCAACCAGAGCGTGCACGAAGGCCTCGACATGGATTTGTACAAAGGCGAAATCCTCGCCATGGTCGGCGGCTCTGGCAGCGGCAAATCGGTATTGCTGCGCAGTATCATCGGCCTGCGCCGGCCCAGCGAAGGGCGGGTGAACGTGTTCGGCCAGAACCTGCCGAGCCTGTCCGGGCATGAGCGCTCGCTGATCGAACGACGCTTCGGCGTGTTGTTTCAAAAAGGCGCACTGTTCTCCTCATTGACGGTGACCGAAAACGTCGCCCTGCCCCTGATCGAGCATGCCGGGCTGAGCCGCAACGACGCCGAGCATCTGGCGGCAGTGAAACTGGCGCTGGCCGGGCTGCCGTTGTCGGCGGCGGACAAATACCCCGCGTCGCTGTCCGGCGGCATGGTCAAGCGCGCGGCGCTGGCACGGGCATTGGCGCTGGATCCGGACATCCTGTTTCTCGACGAGCCCACCGCCGGTCTCGATCCGATTGGTGCGGCGGCATTCGATCAACTGATTCTGACCCTGCGCGATGCGTTGGGCCTGAGTGTGTTTCTGGTCACCCACGACCTCGACACGCTCTACACCATCACCGACCGCGTGGCGGTGCTGGCGCAGAAAAAGGTGCTGGTCGCCGGTCCGATTGACGTCGTATCGGAAACCGATGACGCGTGGATTCACGAATATTTCCACGGCCCCCGCGGCCGCTCGGCGCTGGACGCCGCCAAACTGCTCAACGAGGTCTGACATGGAAACCCGAGCCCATCATGTGTTGATCGGCCTGTTCGCAGTGATTGTCGTGGCGGGCGCCCTGTTGTTCGGCCTGTGGCTGGCCAAGTCCAGTATCGATAGCGAGTTCAAGGATTACGAAGTCGTGTTCAACGAGGCGGTCAGCGGCCTGTCCAAGGGCAGCGCGGTGCAATACAGCGGGATCAAGGTCGGTGACGTGGTTCGCCTGCGTCTTGACCCGAAGGATCCCCGCCGGGTGCTGGCGCGGATACGTCTGGGCGGTGACACACCGATCAAGGAAGACACCCAGGCCAAGCTGGCGCTGACCGGGATTACCGGTACGTCGATCATCCAGCTCAGCGGCGGCACGCCCAATAGCCCGAGCCTAAGTGGCCATGACGGCAAATTGCCGATCATTGTCGCGTCGCCCTCGCCCATCTCGCGGTTGCTCAATGACAGCAATGACTTGATGAGCGGCATCACCGCGCTGCTGCAGAACGCCAACCAGATGTTCTCCGCCGAGAACGTCGAGCGCGTCAGCAAAACCCTCGCCCACCTGGAACAGACCACCGGCTCGATCAACGATCAGCGTGGCGACCTGCGCCAAGCCATGCAGCAACTGGCGACGGTCGGCAAACAGGCCGGCAGCATGCTCGAACAGACTTCGCTGCTGATGCGCAATGCCAACGGTTTGCTCAACGACCAAGGCAAGCAGGCACTGGGCAGTGCCGAGCAGGCGATGAAGTCGCTGGAGCAAAGCAGTGCCACGATCAACGGCCTGCTGAGCAACAACCAGAACGCCCTCGACAACGGCCTGCAGGGCCTCAACGGTCTGGCGCCGGCCATCCGTGAATTGCGAGAGACGCTGACTTCGCTGCGCGCCATCTCACAACGCCTCGAGGCCAACCCCAGCGGTTACCTGCTGGGCAGTGACAAGAACAAGGAGTTCACGCCATGAAGCTGACTCGACTCGCCCTCTTCGCCGCTGGTTTTACCTTGATCGGCACGCTGATCGCGTCGTGCTCGATCCTGCCCCAGTCGCAGCCATCGGACGTTTATCGCCTGCCAGCCGCGCAGGTGCCTGCGCCGGCCGGTTCAGCGGCCACTCAGCACTGGTCGCTGCGGCTGAACAAATGGCAGGCCAGCGAAGCGCTGAACCGGCCGAACATTGCAGTGATTCCACAGGGCAACATGATCAGCAGCTACAAGGCGTCACGCTGGAGCGATCCCGCACCGGTGCTGTTGCGAAATCGGCTGCTCGAAGGCTTTACGCGTGATGGCCGGGTGACGTTGCTGAGCACCGATGACAGCTACTTCCAGGCGGATCTGGAACTGGGTGGGAATTTGCAGGCGTTTCAGACTGAATATCAGGGCGATAAGGCCAGCGTTGTCGTGCGGGTCGATGCGTTGCTGGTGCGTGGCTATGACCAGCGCATTCTGGCCAGCCGCCGGTTTGAAGAGCGCCAACCGCTGAGTGACGTGCAGGTGCCAGCGGTGGTCGCCGGGTTTGGTCAGGCCAGTGATCGCCTGACCACGAAGGTTGTGGCGTGGGCGGTCGAACAAGGCCAGCAGTTCGCGCCCTCACCCAGACTTTAACCTTATACATAACCCCTGTAGGCGCGGGCTTGCTCGCGAAGGCGGTGTGTCAGGCAATGCATGCGTCGACTGACACGCCCTCTTCGCGCACCCACAGGGGGATTTGTGGTTAACCGAAGAACCAGTAGCAGACGCCAATGGCGCCGAGTACCCCGGCCAGTTCGGCCAACAGCGCACAACCTACCGCATGCCGCGCCCGCTGAATCCCCACCGCGCCGAAATACACCGCCAGCACATAGAACGTCGTCTCGGTACTGCCCTGAAGCGTCGCCGCCACCAGCGCTGGGAAGCTGTCCACACCGGAAGTCTGCATGGTTTCGATCAGCATCGCCCGCGCCGCGCTGCCGGAGAATGGCTTGACCATCGCCGTGGGCAGCGCATCGACAAAGCGTGTGTCCCCTCCGGCCCATTCGACCAGATGACGGATCCCGTCGAGGCCAAAATCCAGCGCTCCGGACGCACGGAGCACGCCGACGGCGCAGAGCATCGCCACCAGATACGGCAGCAGGTTCTTCGCCACATCGAAGCCTTCCTTCGCGCCTTCAACGAATGCTTCGTAGACCTTCACCTTGCGTAGAGCACCCATCACCAGAAACAGCATGATCAGACCGAAAAGCGTGAGATTGCCGAGGATCGACGACAATCCCGCCAAAGCGGTGGCCGACATTGTCCCCAGCAATGCCATGAAAGCGCCGAGCATCAACGCGCCGGGAATCAGGTAGGCCAGCACCACCGGATCCCAGATCCGCAAACGCTGCATGAACGCCACCGACAGAAAGCCGACAATCGTCGAGCAACTGGTCGCCAGCAAAATCGGCAGGAACACCAGCGTCGGGTCCGGCGCGCCTTGTTGGGCGCGATACATGAAGATCGTCACCGGCAGCAGGGTCAGGGAGGAGGCATTGAGCACCAGGAACAGGATCTGCGCGTTGCTGGCGACGGTGGCGCTGGGGTTGAGTTCTTGCAGTGCCTTCATGGCTTTCAGGCCGATGGGCGTGGCGGCGTTGTCCAGGCCCAAGCCATTGGCGGCGAAGTTCAGGGTGATCAGGCCAAGGGCAGGGTGACCGGGCGGCACTTCCGGCATCAGTCGCAGGAACAGCGGGCCCAATACCTTGGCCAGCCATTCGACAATGCCGGCCTTCTCGGCGATGCGCAGAAAACCCAGCCACAGGGTGAGGGTGCCAAACAGCAGCACCATGACTTCGACCGACAGCTTGGCCATGGCAAAAATGCTTTCCACCATCGCCGCGAAAATCCCGGCATTACCGCCAATCAGCCACTGCGCCAGCGCCGACACGGCTGCCACGACGAAGAAGCCAAGCCACAGGCCATTAAGCATCAGTCAAATCCCTCGGAAGATGCGGCGAATAATAGCGGGGTGGCCAGAAACGACAAACCCCGGATTTTGTCCGGGGTTTGTCTGTGCATCACTGGCGGGGGCAATGAATGCTTGGCTCTGACTCAAATCCCCTGTGGGAGCGGGCTTGCTCGCGAAGGCGTCCTGTCAGAAACACCTCTGCTGACTGACACTGCGCATTCGTGAGCGAGCCCACTCCCACAAGAAGCCAACCCCACAATGTTCAGCAATCAGTTCTTGGAAATCTCGCCCGCCGGCAGTTTTTCCTTGCTGCGCCAGTGCGGCAGGGAGTTCCAGTAGCGCTCGCCCTTGGCGTCGTCGTACATGCCTTCCCAGCGCGAGATGACCAAGACTGCCAAGGCGTTGCCGATCACGTTCAGTGCGGTACGCGCCATGTCCATGATGCGGTCGACACCCGCGATAAACGCCAGACCTTCCAGCGGAATACCCACACTGCCCAGTGTCGCCAGCAGCACCACGAAGGACACGCCCGGTACGCCGGCGATGCCTTTGGAGGTGACCATCAGGGTCAGTACCAGCAGCAGTTGCTGGCTGATCGACAGATCGATGCCGTACAACTGGGCAATGAAGATCGCCGCGATGGACTGGTACAGGGTCGAACCGTCGAGGTTGAACGAGTAACCGGTCGGCACCACGAAGCTGCAGATGGCTTTCGGCGCGCCGTAGGCTTCCATTTTCTCGATCACGCGTGGCAGCACGGTTTCCGAGGAGGCGGTGGAGTAGGCCAGCACCAGCTCATCCTTGAAGATGCGCATCAGCTTGAGCACCGAGAAGCCGAACAGCTTGGCGATCAGGCCCAGTACCACGAAGGCGAAGAAGGCGATGGCGACGTAAACCAGGATCACCAGTTTGGCCAGCGGCAGCAGGGAGGCGAAGCCGAAGTTGGCGACGGTCACCGCGATCAGTGCGAATACGCCGATCGGGGCGTAGTTCATGATCATGTGGGTGACTTTGAACATGCTTTCCGACACGCCCTGGAACATCTTCACCAGCGGATCGCGCAGGTCCGACTGCAAGCTCGACAGACCGAGACCGAACAGCACGGAGAAGAAGATGATCGGCAGCATTTCGCCGCGAGCCATGGCCGCGAAGATGTTCGACGGGATCAGGTTAAGGATGGTCTGGATGAACGCGTGTTCATGCTGGACTTCGGCAGCGGTGGCCTGGTACTTGGAGATGTCCACCGTACCCAGGGTGCTCATGTCGATGCCGCTACCTGGATGGAACACGTTGGCCAGCAGCAGGCCGACGACGATGGCGATGGTGGTGACGATTTCGAAGTAGATGATCGTCTTCAGGCCGATACGCCCAAGCTTCTTGGCGTCGCCCACGCCGGCGATGCCGACGATCAGGGAGGAGATGACGATCGGGATCACGATCATCTTGATCAGACGGATAAAGATATCGCCTGCCGGTTGCAGGACGTTGCTGATCCACCAGGCCTTTTCGGCACTGAAATGGTTGAGCAACGCACCGATTGCAATCCCTAAAACCAGACCGATGAGGATCTGCCAGGCGAGGCTGAGTTTTGCCTTCTTCATTATCTTTACCCTTACTTGCGTTGGACTCAGGCACATGCAGGAACTGGAACGCTCTTTAGCGGAAAAGTCTGTGCATCTGCCTCCGTATAAGGTGCCCCGAAGCGCGTGTTTACGGCTCTTCGGCAGGCGAAAAAAGGCGCAACTATTCCGATGCAAGGTTGCGCCGTCTAATGCCGTAAACGCCTACCCTATGCTGAATCGGCATGAGCTTTTTTAATTGAAACCCGCGTCCCAATCGGTTCGATTGCGCCATTTAAGCCAGCATAAGTGCCGTGAACCGGCCATTTCAGCGTAAGGTGGGTTGTTTTTTGATCGAGTAATTTCGACGTAAAACTTCGGAAAAGGCCTACGTTGCAAGACCAATAGTCCTACTGTTTAAACGGTATCTTTCTCGATATACGGTCGCCCGGAAACACCGCGTAATGTTTTCGCGCGCAGTGTGAGCGATAGATAAGATGAGCTGGACGCTCTGGATCAACGTTTTGACGGTTTGAAAGTTGAAAGCTCAGCGCAAGTCCGTCACGCCACTGAGGGCTGGCGAACTTGCGGCGCAGCTTTTTTTCCCTGACCCGGCCCTCTCGCAGGCACTCCTTGTACCCGTAGGTCACTGCGACCCTGTAACAGTCAGAGCGTCCCGGCCCCTTGGTCATGCGCCGGCCCTCCTCGGGCAGGTGCAATAAAGAGCAGCGGGGGGTGCTGCCCTTATGTTCGAAACCTAATACCAGTTCGGATCTTTCTTCAGGGTTTCCATCAGCAGATCCTGCATGCCCTCGTCGGGTTTGCCGAGGAAGCGGTAGGTGGCATGTCGCGTTGGCGACTTGTCGGCCGGCAGTCCTTCGGGCACATCGACGAGCATGGCGTAAGCGTCTTTCTTGTCGAAACTGAACGCGACGATCAAGCGGTGGTTCAGGCATTTTTCTGCGGATTCGCAGAGAGGCCCAACCAGATACTTGTCGCCATCTTCCGTCACGGCAGTCATCTGTTGGTCAGGCGTGCCAGAGAGGTTCATCACCCACTCCGGCAGGCGCTCTTCCTTCTTCACCACGCCTTCCCAGGTTTCCCGGTATTGCGCATCGGAGCTCAACAACTCGTTGGCCCTTGTCTGGCCATCATTGGCCGCCATCGCCATGGCACTGCCGCCCAGAAGCAGGGCGGCTGCCAGTGTCTTTAACGCAAGCGCACTCATCGTTAACCTCGGCCGCGACGGCCAAAGAAGAAGGAAGCGATGAACATCACCAGGAACACGACAAAGAGGATCTTGGCGATACCCGTGGCGGTGCCCGCGATACCACCGAAGCCCAATACGGCGGCGATGATGGCAATGATCAAGAACGTAATTGCCCAACTCAACATGGTGATTCTCCTTACTTCTCTATTTAGGGATGTTGCGTGTTCCGGCGCGTCGCGCCCGAATCTGTTTAATCCGTCAGAAAACCCAACGTTCTTCGCGTGGCAACTCATTGAGTGGCTGCGCTTGATCGACATCCATCATGCGCATCGACGCGCTCTCGGACTGACTGCTGCTGACGGCGCTGAAGTGCTTCTGCGTGCTGTGCTGGATCGAGATCAGCGGCTCAGGCTTCTGGCTGTTTTCCCAACTCAGGTATTGCTGGCACACGATCAGCGTGATCAACAGCGCAAGTACGCCAAACAGGCCTTGCTGGAGATGCAGTGGCGAGATACGCACTTGGGCGGCACGTTGGCGAGTCATCCTGGGTTCCTCACGCTTGTTCGGTTGGGGCAGTTCTGATCTGCCCGGGATGAAAGAGGTATTGCAGCCTGCATGCCAGTTTTTTGATTGGAAAAAAACCAATAAAATCAATAGCTTGAAGTTGATCGAAAAATAATTCGAGACGCATCCTGCACGATGGGTCATCTGTGGTCGTGCGGATTGCACGATTATTTCGTAGGAGTTTTCATTCTTATTGAATTGAGAGCAGGTCGTGGATGTCAGAAAAGGACGCAGGGAATGCCCTGCAAATCGGTGATTGTTTAAAAAATCAACAAAATCAGTGGATTAGCCGTAAAGGCATGAGAGAGCTACCCTCCTATGGCTGGCATCGTTCAGAATCAACCATGCAACTTGCCCGATTTTTTCGGGACTAACTCAAGACCAATCACTATGGAGCGTAGGAAAAATGGAATCTGCCACTGAGCATCAAGGCCGCATTCTGCTGGTGGACGATGAGTCCGCCATCCTGCGCACCTTCCGTTATTGCCTCGAAGACGAAGGCTATACAGTCGCCACCGCCAACAGCGCGGCTCAGGCCGATGCATTGCTGCAGCGCCAGGTGTTCGACCTGTGCTTCCTTGATTTGCGTCTGGGCGAGGACAATGGCCTCGACGTGCTGGCGCAAATGCGCGTTCAGGCACCTTGGATGCGTGTGGTCATCGTTACCGCGCATTCCGCTGTCGATACCGCCGTTGATGCGATTCAGGCCGGTGCCGCCGATTATCTGGTGAAACCGTGCAGCCCTGACCAGTTGCGTCTGGCCACTGCCAAGCAACTGGAAGTGCGCCAACTCTCGGCACGTCTGGAAGCGCTCGAGGGCGAGATTCGCAAACCCAAGGATGGTCTCGATTCCCACAGCCCGGCAATGAAAGTCGTACTGGAGACCGCGCGTCAGGTGGCGGGCACCGACGCCAACATTCTTATTCTGGGTGAGTCCGGCACCGGTAAGGGTGAACTGGCCCGGGCGATCCATGGCTGGAGCAAGCGCGAGAAGAAATCCTGCGTGACCATCAACTGCCCGTCGCTGACGGCGGAATTGATGGAAAGCGAGCTGTTCGGCCACAGTCGTGGTGCGTTTACCGGGGCCAGCGAAAGCACCTTGGGTCGCGTCAATCAGGCCGACGGAGGCACGTTGTTTCTCGACGAGATCGGCGATTTTCCCCTGACATTGCAACCCAAGTTGCTGCGCTTCATCCAGGACAAGGAATACGAAAGGGTAGGCGATCCGGTGACCCGACGCGCCGATGTGCGGATTTTGGCGGCGACCAACCTCAATCTTGAAGACATGGTGCGCGATGGCCGTTTCCGTGAAGACCTGTTGTATCGCCTCAACGTCATTACTCTGCATCTGCCGCCACTGCGCGAGCGTGCCGAAGACATCCTGACCCTGGCCGACCGTTTCCTTGCACGCTTCGTCAAAGAGTATGCACGCCCCGCGCGGGGGTTCAGCGATGAGGCCCGTGAGGCGCTGCTCGGCTATCGCTGGCCGGGCAACATCCGTGAACTGCGCAACGTCGTTGAGCGGGCGAGCATTATCTGCCCGCAGGAGCGTGTCGAAATCACTCACTTGGGTATGGCCGAACAACCCGCGAACAATGCGCCAAGGGTCGGCGCTGCGCTGAGCCTGGATGAGTTGGAAAAAGCCCACATTGGCGCGGTGCTGGCCACTGCCGGCACGCTGGATCAAGCGGCGAAAACCCTGGGCATCGACGCATCTACCCTGTATCGCAAGCGCAAGCAGTACAACCTGTGAGTGCGCGACGATGAAACCGGCGGTGAAGTTGCGCACGCGTCTGTTCCTCAGTATTTCCGCGTTGATTACTGTGGCCTTGCTCGGGCTACTGCTCGGGCTGGTCAGCGTGATGCAAATGGCCAGGACTCAGGAAGCGACGATTAGCAGCAACTTCTTAACCCTGGATCTGGGACTCAAGCTGCGCCAGACCCTCGGCGACCAGTTGGTGCTTATGCTTGCGGAGAAGCCCGACCCTGCGGCGTTCGAGGCGTCCAGGCAGCGTTACCTGCAATTACTGGATGAAGGTATTGCGCAAGAAGTGGGAGGGGAGGCCAGAGAGTACGGCTTCAAACAGGCCAAGTCGGACTATCTGAGTTTCCTCAAGGCATTCGATCTGTCCCGCGACCCGACCAACGTACTCAGTGGCAATCGTGATCTTAGAGAGCGCTTCAACACGTTGCGCAACGGATTGATCACCGAGCACAAGCACGCGCTGGATAACGTCAACGCGGTGCAGCACGAGGCCCGTGACCGGGCACTTTTGATCGCTGGCCTGCTCGGGCTGGTGGGGCTGGCGGTGTTGATCATCGGTTTCGTGACTGCGCATGCAATTGCCCGGCGAATTGGTGCGCCCATCGAGGCATTGGCCAAAGCGGCTGACAACATAGGTCAGGGTAATTTTGAAGTGACCCTGCCGACATCGACAGCAATGGAAGTGAATCTGTTGTCCCGTCGTTTTGGCCTGATGGCGCAAGCGCTGCGCGAGCATCAGGCCACCAACGTCGACGAACTGTTGGCCGGCCAGCAACGGTTGCAGGCCGTACTCGACTGCATCGATGACGGATTGCTGATGATTGATCGTGACGGGCATCTAGAGCACCTCAATCCGGTAGCCCAGCGTCAATTGGGCTGGGACGATGACCGTCTGGGCCAAGGCTTGGCCAGCGCTCTTGAGCGGCCGGAACTGGATGCACAACTGCAACTGGTGTTGCGCGGTGGCACCCTGGAGCGAGCGCCGGAGGATTTGAGCATCGAGGTCGACGGTGAATCCCGCTTGCTGACGTATAGCCTGACGCCGGTCAGCCACACCCAGGGCCATATCCTCGGCGCAGTGATGGTGTTGCACGACGTCACCGAGCAACGGGCCTTCGAACGGGTGCGCAGCGAGTTTGTGCTGCGTGCCTCCCATGAGCTGCGCACCCCGGTCACGGGCATGCACATGGCGTTCGGTTTGTTCCGTGAGCGGGCGAAGTTTCCAGCGGAGTCTCGCGAAGCCGACCTGCTCGACACCGTCAACGAAGAAATGCAGCGTCTGATGCAGTTGATCAATGACTTGCTGAATTTCTCGCGTTACCAGAACGGTTTGCAGAAGCTGACGCTGGCGCCCTGTTCCATCGAAGATTTGCTGGGGCAGGCGCAGTTGCGGTTTGCCGAAACGGCAGCGGAAAAAGGCGTCTCATTGGAGGTGGAGGTGCAGGGGGTATTGCCGCATCTGCAGGCCGATCAGGCGCAACTGGATCGGGTGCTCGACAATCTGATCGACAATGCCCTGCGCCACACTGCTCGCGATGGCCAGATCCGCTTGCAGGCGCGCCGTCATGGCGAGCGTGTGATTATCAGCGTCGAAGACAATGGCGAAGGCATTGCCTACGGTCAGCAAGGGCGGATCTTCGAACCGTTCGTGCAGGTCGGGCGCAAGAAGGGCGGCGCCGGGCTCGGATTGGCGCTGTGCAAGGAAATCGTTCAACTGCATGGCGGGCGGATGGGGGTTTATTCGCGGCCGGGGCAGGGCACGCAGTTCTATATGGCGCTGGCGGTTTAGGCCTCGTCATCCATTCGGCGTCCCGCAAGGCGTCGCCCACGGGTGATCAGTTCAATGAACTGCACCGCGCTCAGCGCATGGGCGAACAGCCAGCCCTGACCGAACTTCACGCCTTCGCTGCTGAGCAACACGGCTTGTGACTCAAGTTCGATCCCTTCGGCAATTACCTTCAAATCCAGTGCCTGAGCCATGTGAATGATGTGCGGCGCAACACCGCTGCTGGCGGCGTCATGGCCGAGCGCATCAATGAAGGCCTTGTCGATCTTCAGGCAGTCCACCGGCAGGGTTTGCAGGTACGCGAGGCTGCAATAGCCGGTGCCGAAATCATCGATCAACACTTGATGGCCAACATCGCGCAACGCTTGCAGGTTTTCCCGCGCCACCACCACATCGATCAAACCGCGTTCGGTGACTTCGAAGGCAATCTGCCGCGCTGCGACCCGGTGCAGCGTCAACAGCCGCGCCATGACCTGACCGATGCGCGGCACCATCACGTCGCAGGCAGCGAGATTCACTGAGATGTACAACTGCGGGTTGGCGCGCAGCACCGGCCCCAATTGTTCGAGCAAACGCTGGAGGACGAAATCGGTCATCTGGCGGATCTGCCCGGTGTTTTCCGCCATGGGGATGAACAGATCGGGGCTGGTCAGTGTGCCGTCCGGGCGGCGCCAGCGTAGCAGGGCTTCAGCGCCGACGCAGTTGCGGCTGTCGAGATCGAAGATCGGTTGATAGAGCACCTGCAACTCGCCCCGGCGGATGGCCCCGTGCAGTTCGGCGTCCAGCGACTGGCGCTGGCGCACCAGTAAAAACACAAAAAACCCCAAAAACGCACCCAGTAGCGCACAGGCTGGAATCATCCACCACCAAATGGCGGGGATGTGCATGGCGCTCCTCGGCGTGATCAACACCAGTTGGTATTGCGGATTGTCAGTGGGCATCCGGTAGATCAACCGGTTTTGGGTGACTTGCAAAACATCGCGGCTTTTTTTCGGCCAGGTTTCTGCGGGTGGCCAGGCCTGAGCCGTCCCCAGAACCGGGATCGCTCGGGTGCCATGATCCAGCACCACGAGCAAGCTGCTGCCGGGCGAGAGGTCAACCATGTCCGTCAAATGCCCACGCGAGGTCGCCACACGAAAATTGCCACGCCCGAGCATCAGCGCGGCACGGTTTTCATCGGGTTCGGTGGTGGTGTTCAGCCAATAGCTGTAGGTCGGGCCTTTGATGTCGGGAGGGCGCGCGACCGACAGGCCTTCCTGCCGTGGTCGGTTGGAGCAGGTGCGCGTGGCGTCCTTGTAGGCGGCCTCGTAGACGAAGCGGTAGTTGAAGGTGACTTGCTGCAGCGTGGCGATCATTTCGTCATCGCAACGGCGCAACGGTTGGGCTTCCAGATCGTCGAGGCTTTCGCGCAACTGGCCGAACAGTTGCTCGAGACGTGCGAGAAAACGTTCGCCCTGAGCGTTCATTTCCTGGCTTTCACTTTGCTCGACATAGCGCGTGGCGATGAACATTGTGCCTGCGATCAACAGGCAGGTGCTGAGGACAGCCGCGATCATCGCCAAAAACCAAGGGCGATAAAACCAGCTACGCAGTGTCTCTCGGGTAGCAACCATCATGGAATATCCGAAGAGTTACCAATGAGTTATAGCTGCTGATTGCGGATTTGCCCTGACCGCCGGGCGGGCGTCATTATTTTGTCTGATTGAGTATCAGCAACAGTGCTGCCGTTTGCGCGTCCGGCGTGCCGTCGAAACGCGCGGGGCGGAAATGCATCTGGAACGCAGCGATTACATGACGCGTCGCTACGTCCAGTTCGCCGGTCTGCGGAGTGTCGTAGCCCAGGTGCGCCAGTTGTGCCTGGAACCAGCTGATGCTCGGCAGTTCGCTGCTGTTGAACAGCGCTTGCTGACGGGCCACGGCTTGTTCATTGGGCCACACGCCAAGGCCTTGTTGGGCGAGTCGCTTCCAGGGAAACAACGGCCCCGGATCGAGTTTGCGCAAGGGCGCAATGTCGCTGTGACCGATGATGTGGCGTGGGCTGATGCCATTACGCTTGCTGATGTCCTTGAGCAGGACAATCAGGGCTTGAATCTGCGCTCCGCTGTAGGGATACCAAAGGCGTCCGGTCGGGGTGTCCTTGAAACCCGGATTGACGATTTCGATACCGATGGAGCTTGAGTTGAGCCAGGTGCGGCCCTGCCATTGGCTTTCGCCGGCGTGCCAGGCGCGCTGACGTTCATCCATCAATTTGTAGACCGTCGCGTTTTTATCATCACCAATCAGGTAATGGCTGCTGACTTCGCCGTGGGTCAGCAATTGCAACGAGCGCTCAAGCGAAGCGGACGTGTAATGCACGATCACGAACTGGATGCGGCTGTCGTGATTGGCTGAAGGATGGCTGGTGTCGTAACGCGGGCCGCTGGCACAACCGGCAAGAACGAGCAGTGACGCGAGGAGGGCAAAAAATTTCATGGCAGAGGGCAATACACGCAAGTCAGTAATGCAACAGTGTAACGTACTGACTTGCGTCTAGACGGTCAGAGGGTGGATTTAAACAAAATGGAACAATTTGCTCAGCCCAGTTCGATCCGGTTGCGCCCGGCATTTTTCGCGCGATAAAGCGCCTGATCGGCTCTTTTGATGACGAGATCGCTGTGTTCTCCCGCCCTGAACGTGGCGAGTCCCATCGAAAGGGTGATCGTGACCCGTTCGCCCTTGAAGTGGAACGGACACGCCTCGACGGCTGCCCGCAGGGTTTCCAGCAATTTTGCGCCGACCGCTGGCGGGGTAGCCGGCAGCAGCAGAACGAACTCTTCGCCGCCGAAACGGGCGATGAAGTCAGAGCCGCGCAGACGCTTGCGCAGCACGGTGGCGATGATCTTCAGCACTTTGTCGCCGGCCAGGTGGCCATAGTTGTCGTTGATCCGTTTGAAGTGATCAAGGTCGAGCATCGCCAGGCTCAAGGTGTTGCCGTGTTGCTGCCATTGCTTGATTTCATGTTCGAGGCGTTCGCTCCACGCGGCGCGGTTGGGCAGGCCGGTGAGCGGGTCGATCAAGGCCTTTTGGCGTTGTTCTTCAAGGTGCTCGCGAAAGCCCTGAGCCTCTTGTTCCATATGGGCCACACGTTCGGACAGACCTTTGAGTCGCGCCGCCACTTCCTGCTCGCGGGCATCGCGCTGCTTCTGGTGCTGATCCATGGTGCCGAGCAAACCTTCGAGATGGTTTTCCAGCACTTGCTTGAGGTCATCCAGATCTGCCGCTTCCTGCACGCTGGTCTGCAAGCCGTCGACTTGCTCACGGATCTGCGTGTCCATGGCCCGCGCCGCCGAGCTGTTGTCGGCATGGCCATCGCTGGCGGCTTGCAGGTTGCTCTGGAATGCTTCGAGGCGTTCGTTGAGTTGCTGCAGATACACTTCGAATTCGTGCTGGCCGCTGTCGGTGATGGCCAGCATCAACGTCGCGAGATCGTCGAGGATCGGGATCAATTCGTACCAGTTCAGGCCGTGCTTGAGCCGGTCGCGCATGGCTTCGGCTTGCGGACGGTGACGTTCGGGCAGGGTCAGGTCGTCGAGCAGGCCGATCAGCGTGTCTTCGATGTGCTTGGCCACCGAGCTGTAGGACGGCTCGGGGGAGTCAGGCAGTGCGAACAGGATATCGTCCTCGGATTGCTCCGGGTCGATGGCTGCCAAGGCCTGAGCGATTGGCTCGGGCAAGGGCAGGCTGTCGAGGATCATCGGCGTTGGATCACCGGGGTGGATCAACTCGTCGGGGTTCAGGTTCGCGGGGATGACCGGGGTCGGAGCTGGAGCGGCAATGACTTCAGGCTCAGGTTCGAGTGTTTTTGCTTCGGTCGGGGCGCTGAGCACTTCAACGGCGACCTTGGGCGGCACAAAGGCGACCACTTGCGGTTCGGCCTGAATCGGGGCCGTTGGCGCGGGTGTTTCGATCGCTACGGCTGGCGCTGCTTGCTCAAGCACAGGAGCCGCAGGGACTGGTTCGCTGATGTCGGTGGGAGCGATCGCTATGGGCTCGGACTCGGGCGCCGCGGCGGCGAGCGACGGCTCTTTGGGTGTTTCCTGTGCAGTCGCTTCTGGGGCTGACGCTGGCGTCTCCTCAGTGTCACGACTGCCAAACAAGCGCTGGAACAATCCCGGACGCCCCGGTTCTGCCGGCGTCTCCAACTGGCTCAAGGCTTTGCCTTGCAAACTGCTCAGCTCACTCAGCAGCAGCGGCATTTCGCGGGCCTGACCCACTCGGCCGTCCAATTGTTTGGCGAATTTTTTCAGCGGTTGAGCGACGTCCCTTGGCAACGGCAAGGATTGCAGCTGAGCGACCAGCGCGGTCAGCGCGGTGCTGACCTGATCAATCCTGGTTTCGCGACGCTGCTCGGAATCGAGCACGGCTTTTTCCAGGCGTGGCAACAGGGCGGCGAGGCCGGCATCCATGTCGTCGGTGCGCACCACATCGCGCATCTCTTTCATGCATTGATCAACGACGCGGTCGGTGCCTTCGGCCGCCAGCGTGCTGCGCACCAGCCCCCGACGCAGCAAGTCGAGCCGGGCGGCCCAGCGGCGCTCCAGCTTGTCCTGTTGTTCGATGCTTTTGAGGTACTTCTCTTTCCAGCGCTGGGCGTCGTCGCTCATTCAGGGGTTCCGCGAGGGGCAGGACTCAACGCGGGGAATGCATCGGCCGTGAGCGAACCCGGCAGACGAATCTCCACCGCGACCGGCAGGTGATCGGAAATCGGTTGGGCCAGCACTTCGACCTTTTCCAGGGTCAGGGTCGGGCTGAGCAAAATATGATCAAGGCAGCGCTGAGGTCGCCAGCTGGGGAATGTCGCTTCCACCTGCGGGGCCAGCAAGCCGAGATCGCGTAACGGTGAGTGTTGTAGCAAATCGCTGGCATGGGTGTTCATGTCGCCCATCAACACTTGGTGCTTATAGCCACCGATCAGCTCTCGAATGTAGGCCAATTGCAGGCTGCGCACGCGCGCGCCAAGGGCCAGGTGCATCATCACCACCACCAGCGCTTCCGGCCCTTCGCCGAAGCGCAGCAGGATCGCGCCGCGACCTTTCGGGCCGGGCAGTGGGTGATCTTCGATCGCCCATGGGCGCAGACGACTGAGCACGCCATTGCTGTGCTGAGCCAGTCGGCCGAGGTTGCGATTGAGTTGTTGATACCAATAGGGGAAGGCGCCGAGGTGGGCCAGATGTTCGACCTGATTGACGTAGCCTGAGCGCAGGCTGCCGCCATCGGCTTCCTGCAGGGCGACCAGATCGAAATCGCCGAGCAGGTCGCCGATCTTTTGCAGATTGCCCGAGCGCCCGGTGTGCGGCAGCAGATGCTGCCAGCTACGGGTCAGGTAGTGCCGATAGCGCTCGGTGCTGATGCCAACCTGAATGTTGAAACTGAGCAAGCGCAGACGCTGGTCTGCTGGCAGGCCCGTAGACGCCAGGTGATGCTCGTTGACCTGCGGATCATGCAGGCCAACGATGCGTTCGGTCTTCCAGCGGCGCATGACGGTTGCCGCGCTTAGTTGGCAGCAGCCTTGTTGGCCGCTCGCTCTTTGGCGACCAGTTGGTCAGCCAGTTGCAGAGCCTGCTCGGCACCACCGGCGGAGCCGATGTCGAAGCGGTACTTACCGTTGACGATCATGGTTGGTACGCCGGAGATTTCATATTTCTTGGCAAGCTCTTTGGCTTTGACGATCTGACCTTTGATGGCGAAAGAGTCGAAGGTTGCCAGGAACTTGTCTTTATCCACGCCTTGGGTGGCGAGGAAATCGGCCATGTCATTCTTGTCGGTCAAGCGTTTGTGCTGCTTCTGGATGGCTTCGAACACGGCGGCGTGAACCTTGTGCTCGACACCCATGGCTTCCAGCGTCAGGAACATCTGACCGTGAGCGTCCCATGGGCCGCCGAACATGGCAGGAATGCGCACGAAATTCACATCTTTGGGCAGTTTTTCGACCCATGGATTGATCACCGGCTCGAACGCGTAGCAATGCGGGCAGCCATACCAGAACAGCTCGACCACTTCGATCTTGCCTGGCTCTGCCACTGGCACCGGGTTGGCTAATTCCACGTAAGGAGCGGCAGGGGCTTCGGCGGCCTGTGCGGTCACGCCGAACAGGCTGGCAGCGACGAGGGCGGCGCTGATGATCAGATTACGCATGCTTTACTCCTGAACAATTTGGGTCGCCTCGCGCGACCTGTTTTCAGACAGGTCCTGGCGGGCATGAGTTCTGTAGTGTAACGGCAGCGGCCACAAAAAAGGGCGGCCAAAGCCACCCTTTTTATACTTGCTGCGAAGGATTAATCGAGCGTTAACGTTGCAGGAGATGTGCATCGCCCGCAACGTTCGAATCAAGGCGATCAGTGCAGGCCTTGAATGTAGCTGGAGACTGCCTCGATGTCCTTGTTGCTGAGCTTGGCAGCGATGCTGCGCATGATCATGGTGTCGCCATCATTGGTGCGATCACCCTCACGGAAATCGGTCAACTGCTTGGCGATGTACTGAGCGTGTTGGCCACCCAGGTGCGGGAAGCCGGCAGCTGCGTTGCCAGCGCCATTTGGCGAGTGGCAACCGATGCACGATGGCATGCCTTGATCGAGCTTGCCGCCACGGAACAGTGCTTCACCGCGCGCGACGAGCTTGGGGTCCGCTGCGCCGACGCTGCCTTTCTGGCTGGCGAAGTAAGCGGCGAGGTCGGCCAGATCCTGATCGCTCAGGTTGGTCAACAGGCCGGTCATTTCCAGAACGACGCGTTTGCCCGACTTGATGTCGTGCAGTTGCTTGGTCAGGTAGCGTTCACCTTGACCCGCCAGTTTCGGAAAGTTTGGCGCCATGCTGTTCCCGTCCGGGCCATGGCAGGCACCGCAAACGGCGGCTTTCGCCTGGCCGGCGGCGGCATCACCGGCAGCATGGGCAAAGCCTGAGATTCCCACGGTCAACAGCAGACTCACGATCAATTTGTTCATCAGCTAATCCAACTACGGCTAAGGGTTAAGAGTTATGGGCCGGGCTTACTCTCGCTCATCCAAAGGATGATGGCCTGGTAATCCTCGGCACTGCAGTCCATGCACAAACCACGCGGCGGCATCGCCTTGAAACCCTGGGTCACGTGTTGCACCAGCGTCACCATACCTTTCGCCAACCTCGGCGACCAAGCTACCAGAGCGCCTCTTATGGGCGCCCTGGGGA
>NZ_JBIUWM010000073.1:0-23312 GCF_044743445.1 Pseudomonas sp. NPDC087615
AAGCGTACTACCCCGGACAAAATCGAGATCAAGAAATATGATCCGGTTGTTCGCAAGCACGTGATGTACAAGGAAGGCAAAATCAAGTAATTGATTTTTCCCGACTTACAAAAAAGGCCCGTATCTCACGATGCGGGCCTTTTTTGTTGCCTGGAAATGACCGATCAGCCGCAGATGATCTCGATGATTTCATTGCGTTCATTCACCAGTACGCGGATGCGATCTGGATCAGTGCGCAGGTTGTACATGCCGTCCGGTACCTCAAGGCGATATTTTTTTGCCCCGGCAGCGTTGCATGCGGCCAACAGGTTGTCAGGGGTGGCGGTATCACCGAGGAAGAAATTGGCGTTGCTGAGGTTGCAGTCGTTGGGCATGAAGCCTCCTTGCGTTCATTTGAGAGAAGGGCGCCTTGCGTCAATCCTGTCGGCACTGGCTGTGTCGTTATGGGCTTTGACGTTGAAAGTTGGCGCCTTCGCGAAGCTTCTCTCAAAGCTCCTGTCCAAGTCCTACCGGTCTCGTCACCTTCTGTGTCAGATCACGCCTTCTGTTCGAAGATCACATAGATCTTGCGGCAGGCTTCCAGCACTTCCCAAGTGCCACTGAAACCCGCCGGAATCACGAAACGGTCGCCCATACGCAGAGTCTTGGCATTGCCGTCGCTGTCACGCAGCACCGAAACGCCCTGCAAGATTTCGCAGTATTCATGCTCTGTGTAATTCACTGTCCACTGGCCTACCGCGCCTTCCCACACGCCAACGTTCATTTGTCCACAAGGGCTGTCGTATTGATTGAACACCGCTTGCTCGGGATCCCCTTTGAGCACTTTGGCTGGGTCCGGGCGATAGCGTTCGGCTTCGCTGGTTGTCAGGCTGATGTCGACGACGTTCTGGATGCTCATTGTTGTTTTCTCCCGTGATGACGGCGCGTTGGCTGGAATGGGCCAAAGTCTATGTTTATTAAATTGAACACCGCAAGGCCGTATAGCGCGCTTATGTCAAATATATTGAAACAAACCCGGCCGCTGGTTTAGGGTGGCGGGTGCCTTGGGCCGAAATGCAGGCTGGCCGGGCAGAATTCCTGAGGACGCTGGCGATGATCGTGCGGCGTTCGTATTGAACAAGAGGAGGACACTTAAATGACCACCCTGACTCGTGCCGACTGGGAACAACGCGCCCGCGACCTGAAGATCGAAGGCCGCGCCTACCTCAATGGCGAATACACCGACGCCGTCTCCGGCGAGACCTTCGAGTGCATCAGCCCGGTCGATGGCCGTCTGCTGGGCAAGATTGCCAGCTGTGACGCCGCCGATGCCCAGCGCGCCGTGGAAAACGCCCGCGCCACTTTCAATTCCGGCGTTTGGTCGCGCCTTGCGCCGACCAAGCGCAAAGCCACCATGATCCGCTTCGCCGGCCTGCTGAAACAGCACGCCGAAGAACTGGCCCTGCTCGAAACCCTCGATATGGGCAAGCCGATCAGTGATTCGCTGTACATCGACGTTCCGGGCGCGGCGCAAGCGCTGAGTTGGAGCGGTGAAGCGATCGACAAGATTTACGACGAAGTCGCGGCGACCCCGCACGATCAACTGGGTCTGGTAACCCGCGAGCCAGTGGGCGTGGTGGGCGCCATCGTGCCGTGGAACTTCCCGCTGATGATGGCCTGTTGGAAGCTCGGCCCGGCGCTGTCGACGGGTAACTCGGTGATCCTCAAACCGTCGGAAAAATCCCCGCTGACCGCCATCCGCATTGCGGCACTGGCTGTTGAGGCCGGTATCCCGAAAGGCGTGCTCAACGTGCTGCCGGGCTACGGCCACACCGTTGGCAAGGCGCTGGCTCTGCACAACGACGTCGATACGCTGGTGTTTACCGGGTCGACCAAGATCGCCAAGCAACTGATGATCTATTCCGGCGAATCGAACATGAAGCGTGTTTGGCTGGAGGCCGGTGGCAAGAGCCCGAATATCGTCTTCGCCGATGCCCCGGATCTGCAAGCCGCCGCCGAATCCGCCGCCAGCGCGATTGCCTTCAACCAGGGCGAAGTCTGCACCGCCGGTTCGCGTCTGTTGGTCGAGCGTTCGATCAAGGACAAATTCCTGCCGATGGTGATTGAGGCGCTCAAAGCCTGGAAGCCAGGCAACCCGCTGGATCCGTCGACGAACGTCGGCGCGCTGGTGGATACCCAGCAGATGAATACTGTACTGTCGTACATCGAGTCCGGCCATACCGACGGTGCCAAACTGGTCGCGGGTGGCAAGCGCATCCTCCAGGAAACCGGTGGGACCTACGTTGAGCCAACGATTTTCGACGGTGTGAGCAATGCAATGAAGATCGCTCAGGAAGAGATCTTCGGCCCGGTGCTGTCGGTCATCGCTTTCGATACCGCTGAAGAGGCGATCCAGATTGCCAACGACACGCCGTACGGCCTGGCTGCTGCGGTGTGGACGCAGGACATCTCCAAGGCGCACCTGACCGCCAAGGCGTTGCGTGCCGGTAGCGTGTGGGTCAATCAGTACGACGGCGGCGACATGACCGCACCGTTCGGTGGCTTCAAGCAGTCGGGCAACGGCCGCGACAAATCGCTGCACGCGTTCGACAAGTACACCGAGCTGAAGTCGACCTGGATCAAGCTGTAAACCCTTGAGGGAGCCCGGTTGTCCCGGGCTCTCTGACGAAGCGCGGATCCCTGTGGGAGCGGGCTTGCTCGCGAAAGCGGTGTATCAGTCAGCACATCTGCTGAATGTGAAACCGTCTTCGCGAGCAAGCTCGCTCCCACATTGGTTTTGTGGTGAAAACAAGAATATCCACAGGAGCGTGGAACATGCGTTGGGCGACGTATTTCGCCGTGTTGGCGTCTGTCTTGAGCGTCGGTCTGGCCTTGGGGGTCAGCATGCCGCTGGTGTCGTTGCGTCTGGAGGGTTGGGGTTATGGCGCCTTCGCCATCGGCGTGATGGCGGCGATGCCGGCGATTGGCGTGCTGTTGGGGGCGAAGATCTCCAGTCATCTGGCGGCGCGTTTCGGCACGGCCAATCTCATGCGTCTGTGCCTGTGGGCCGGGGCGCTGTCGATCGGTTTGCTGGCGCTGTTGCCGAGCTATCCGATCTGGCTGGTGTTGCGGCTGATGATCGGCGTGATCCTGACCATCGTTTTCATCCTCGGCGAGAGCTGGATCAACCAACTGGTGGTCGAGCAATGGCGCGGGCGGCTGGTGGCGCTGTATGGCAGCAGCTATGCGCTGAGCCAATTGTCTGGCCCCTTGCTGCTGGGAGCGCTCGGCACCGATAACGATTACGGCTTCTGGGTCGGTGTGGTGTTACTGACAATTTCGCCCTTGCTGTTGCTGGGCCGCAGTGGTGCGCCGAGCAGTGAAGCAAGCAGCGTGACGTTCAGTGACCTGTGGCGCTTCGCCCGCGAGCTGCCGGCGATTGCCTGGGCGGTGTCGTTGTTTGCGGCGTTCGAGGCGATGATCCTGACGCTGCTGCCTGTTTATTGCCTGCGCCAAGGCTTCACCGCAGAAATCGCCCTGGCGATGGTCAGTACCGTGGTGGTCGGCGATGCGTTACTGCAATTGCCGATTGGTGCGTTGGCTGATCGTTTATCCCGCAGAACGCTGTTTACCGGGTGCGCCGTCGTGTTGCTGCTGTCGAGTCTGGCGATTCCGTTGCTGATCGATACGCTGTTGATCTGGCCGTTGTGGGTGCTGTTCGGCGCCAGCGCTGGTGGACTGTTCACGCTGTCGCTGATCCTCATCGGTGAGCGTTATCGCGACGATGCGCTGGTGCGTGCCAATGCGCACATCGCGCAACTGTGGGGCGTTGGCTGCCTGGTCGGGCCATTGGCGGCGGGGGCGGGCAGTCAGTGGATCAGCGGCCATGCGCTGCCGTTGTTGATGGCGGCAGGGGCGTTTGGCCTGGTGATTCTGGTGTCGCGCCAAGGCGCGTTTGGCGCGGTGGCCGAGCCTGCCTGAATGCTTGCGGGGGAATACCTCTGGCCGTGGCTACAGCATTCGCTCAAGGCCGACGGTGGTGCTGAACCACGCATTGAACCGTCGCCACCAACTCCCCGGTTCTTTGGTCAGGGTGTGCATCTGGCCGTTGTCCTCGGTCACCCAGACAATCTGTCCGTTCTCAAGCGTTGCCTCGTAACTCAATGCCGGTGCCATGCCTTGCAGGGCCAAATCGCGCACATGCTCGGCCAGTTCAGGGCTGTCCACCAACACCCCGACTTCGGTGTTCCACAGTACTGAGCGCGGGTCGAAGTTGAATGAGCCGATGAACGACTTCTGTCGGTCGAAGATCATCGCCTTGCTGTGCAGGCTGGAGTCCGAGCCGCGAAACGATTTGCTGTAAAAAATATGCGGGCCGCTGCCGCCACCATCACCGGGCTGGCGACGCAACTCGAACAGTTTCACGCCATGCTCCAGCAGCGCTTTGCGATAGGGGGCATAGCCGCCGTGTACGGCCGGCACATCGGTGGCTTCCAGCGAATTGGTCAGCAGTTGCACCGAAACGCCCGCGTCGGCACGTCCGGTCAGGTACACCAGCCCTGGCTGGCCGGGTACGAAGTACGCCGAAACCATGATCAGTTCTTTGCTGACGCCCTTCAGCTCCGGCGCCAGTTGCGTGGTCAGCAGCAATTGCGGATCAGGCTCAGCTTTGGCCAGCACCTTGCTCGGTGCATCCCACAGCGCCTGGTTCCAGGCCCAGATCAGCTCCTTGCGCCAGATGTCCATGCGTGGTTCGGTCTTGAACTTCATCAACTGCTGATACAGCACGTGATTCTGCTTGCGGGTGTCCTCCAGCGATTCTTCCAGGCGTGTGCGGGTGTTCTGCAGGTCCTTGGCTGAGGGTTTGCTGGTTAGAAATGCTTCGATCGGTTTGCTCAGCGCGCTGTTCCAGTACTGATCGAAGCTGTGCCCGAGTTGCTCGGCCACAGGTCCCATGCTGAGCATGTCGATGTCGGTGAAATTCAGGTTTGGCTCGGCATCGAAATACTCGTCGCCCAGATTACGCCCACCCACGATGGCCGCGCTGTTGTCCGCCAGCCACAGCTTGTTGTGCATTCGCCGGTGTTGCAGCGACAGATTGAACAGGCGCCCGGCCGCCCGGGTCACGCCAGTGCTGCGCCCCAGATTCAGCGGGTTGAACAGGCGGATCTGGATCTGCGGATGCGCCGCCAGCGTGGCGATGATCTGGTCCAGGCCGTCGCTGGTGGTGTCGTCGAGCAGGATTCGTACGCGCACGCCACGGTCGGCAGCCTTGAGCAGTTCCTCAACCAGCATCCGCGTACTGATGCCGTCGTGGACGATGTAGTACTGCAAGTCGAGACTGGTTTGCGCGTGGCGGATCAGTTCGGCGCGGGCGGTGAACGCTTCGGTGCTGTTGGACAGCAGGCGGAAGCCGGATCGTCCCTGATGGGGCGCCGCCTGCGCTTGAATTGAACGACCGAACGCAGATTCCTTCGCCGGCAGGGCCTGGCTTGGCGTCCGGGGAACATCGAGCGTGGTGCACCCGCTCAGCAGCAGGGCGACCAGCAGTGCAAGCGCAAGGGCGTGTCTGGAACTCAAGTCAGATCTTTCCGAATGTTGGCGGGGCCTGGAGTATGGCACGGCGGGCGTGACGTGTTATTCGGCGGAGCCGGCGCGCCAACTAGAGCGGCTTGTAGTCTATGACTGTCGGCAGGAGGGAAGTTCTTCAACAGATTGAGGAATTTTCCGGCTCACATCAGCTACGTCTTGTAGCGATTTTTCCGGTGTCGATTGTTACTTCGCCTTACATCACTCCTATACAGCAATCGGAATAATGACGGCGCTGATTCTGATGCAGGATCTTTCCTGTTTTTACTCAGAAAAAGCGCAGATGAATGTCATCTTTCGATTCTTATGGAGTGAGAATTTTCATGCGTAATACCTTTCGTGCAATGGCTGTTGCAAGCGCGCTCTGTCCAGCACTGGTCATGGCTGACTCAACAGATCTGACCATTACCGGGACGATCATCCCGACCTCCTGCACCCCTGCTTTTTCCGGCGGCAACTTGGTAGACCTGGGCAACATCCCTGCCGCATCGCTGAACCGCGATCGTCAGACCGAACTGACCAACCGCAATATCACCTTGAGCGTCAGTTGCTCGGCGTCCGCGCCGATGGCCATCAAGGTGCATGACAACCAGGCCCATACTCAACGGCCGGGCATCGTTGTCGATGGCACCGATTGGAAGATGTACATCTTCGGCATCGGTGAGGTGGACGGCAACAAGATCGGCGGCTATGGCTTGCGATTCGGCAAACCCTCCGTCGATGGCGAGTTGTCGAGTGTGATGTACAAGCAAGGTACAAGCGCCAATTGGAGCGAACCGGAGACGGCCACGCTCCTGGGTAAAAACTATGAGGGCAACCTGCGTTATTCCTGGGGGCGCAGTACGGCCGCAGGCCCTCTGCCCGGAATGGTGCATACCTTCCCCATGACGCTGGTGCCCGTCATAGGCCCGACGTCGAGTCTGCCGATTACCTCTGACATTTCACTCAACGGTTCGGCGACGTTCGAACTGCTCTACCTCTGAGGGCAAGGCACTGCCGCGAACCGCGGTCGGGCAGTGCCGCATAAGTCACAGAACCCCTCGATGGGCTTCGGTGGCGTCCAGGCTTGTCATTTCCAATCAACACAATCGGCTGGCTCGTTGTCCGGCGCTGATGGCGTCTGCGCGCTTGCCTGTGGAGCCTTACATGAACGCCTTTGTGCGCAACACCATCGCCAGCATGTTGCTGGTTTCTTTGTGGGTGCCCGATCCAGTTCGGGCGGCGGGGATGGTTCCCGAAACGCCCGTCGTCGTGCTCGATGAAGGCGTCGGTGAAGCAGGGATCAATGTGCTCAACAGCGAGTCACATCCGGCGCTGCTGCACACCTCCATCGAAGACGTGCCGCAAGACACCGAATCACTGTTATTACTGACGCCGCCGGTGGCGCGCGTCGAACCCGGGACCACGCAGCGTGTGCGGTTCATCCTGCGCAGCGCCGAACCGCTGCAAACCGAGCGCCTCAAGCGTGTGGTGTTCGAGGGCATCGCGCCGCAAGACTCGACCGGCAAAGCCCAGGTAAGCCTGAGCGTGCGGCAGAACATTCCCGTCATCCTGCGTCCGGCCAAATTACCGGTCGACCGCGAACCCTGGAAACATCTGGTCTGGACGCGCCAGGGCAGCGTGGTCCAGGTGCGTAATCCCAGTCCGTATGTCGTGCGTCTTGGCCACGCGGTGAATTTGCTGCCGGGAGAGCAGGTGATCGATCTGGGGCGCACGTACGTGTTGCCCGGTGAGCAACTGACGTTGAGCGGTACCGTCGACCCGGGCCGTCAGCCGACACAAGTCCGATTGTTCCCGGTGACCACTTACGGATTTGCCATCGAGCACGTTGACGCGCCGTTGGTGCTGGACTGATGCACGGGAGGCGCTGGGCTGGCGTTTTGCTGGTCATCACTTGCGTGTGTCCGCTGATGCACCGTCATGCCGTTTCAAGTGACACCCGGGCAGCGCCGGCCGCGGTGCAGTTCAATCAGGATGTGCTCAGGTCTCGCGGGCTGGATCCGCATCTGGCCGAGTATTTCAGCCAGGCACCGCGTTTTCGCGAGGGTGCGCAAACCGTAACGCTGGCGGTCAATGGTGTGCCCAAGGGGCGGTTGCGGGTGACGTTCGATGCAGCAGGCGATCTGTGTTTCGCGCCGCTTTTGCTGGCGCGTGGCGGCATCAGGGCGGATCACGTCGAGTCGGAGCCCGGTTCGGGATGCGAACTGTTTGCCCGACGGTTTCCGCAAGCCGTGGTGCAAGCCGATCCTTCTCGGGAACACATCGATCTGCTGATGCCGACCGATACGCTGCTGCCCGATCATCCGGCGCAACGGCGTTTCTTCAACGGCGGTACGGCGGGGCTGTTCAACTACGATGCCTTGCTGCTCGGCAGTCGGTTCGCCGGGCAATCCAGCCAGTACCGCAGCCTCAACAGTGAACTGGGTTTGAACACGGCTGACTGGTCCTTTCGCAGCCGTCAGGCTTACAGCGAATTCGCCGGGCAGGGCAGCCTCGAACACCTGTATGCCTACGCTTCACACACCTCGGAACGCTATCAGGCCAACCTTCAATTGGGGCAATTGAACATGGTCTCGCCGCTGTTTTCCGGTGAGGCATTCAACGGTTTTCAGGTGCAGCCCGAGATGGCACTGATGGAACTGGACGAGGACAGCGCCGGAGCCAGAGTCGAGGGCATTGCCTACTCCGCCGCGAGAATCGAGGTCAACCAGAACGGTGCGCTGATCTATACCACCCTAGTGCCCAGCGGCCCCTTCACCCTGGTGGGTTTGCCACTGCTCAGTCAGAGCGTGGATCTTGAGGTCACGGTGCACGAAGAGGACGGTCAGCAGCGGCGCTTTATTGTCCCGGCGACGCAACGGCGTAGTGCGCTGCCGGGCAGGGTGGCGGGCTATGGACTGGCCGCGGGAAAGGTGCGGCGCTACGCCGGCGACGCGCGTGATGCACCGTCGTTTGCTGCCGCCAGCAAGGACTGGCGCCTGAGCCCGCGCTGGCAGGCCACGGCCGGTGCGATGTTCGGCAACGGCTATCAATCGATGGGTTGGGCGATGCAGGGCGCCGTCGGTGAGCGCCTCGTACTGAGCGGTCGGCAGGTGATGTCGCGGGCCCAGGATCAAGCACTGTCCGGCACCCAGGTGCAGTGGGCGGCGAATGGTTTGTTAGGCGAAAGGCTGTCGGCCAGTCTGGCGCTGACTCAGCAGACCCGGGATTTCCGCACGCTGTCCGACACCGCGTGGAATCCGCGCGATGATCAGCCGTTCCAGCGCGTGCGCAATCAACTGAGTGCGAGCCTCAGTGCGGGCAGTCTGACTCTGGGCGGTTTCTCTGGCAGCTACTCGCGGTTTTCAATGTTCGACGGCACGGCGACCTCACGGGTCGCCGTTGCCTGGTCGCAGATGATTCGTCGGGCCAATGTCTCTTTCACCTTGGAGCGGGATATCGCCGGGGTCGCGGACGATGCCCGAGGTACGGCGGCTTATCTGAGCGTGAGTGTGCCGCTGGGATCGCAGCGGACGTTGCGCGGTTACGTGCGCAATGACTCGGTCGGCGGCACGCGCAGCGGCCTGCGATTCAACGAACAAGTCAGCGATACCCTGGCCTACAGCGTCGGCGCCGAGCGGCCGGATAATGGTCAAACGGGTTTCAACGGGCGGGTCAATCTGTTGCCCCGATACAGTCAGCTGGATGCGGGTTACTCGCGCAGCGGTAGCGGTGACGAGAGCTATGACGTCGGCCTGCGCGGCGGTGCGCTGGTGCATGACGCCGGCGTGACGCTGTCGCCTTATCCGCTGCGCGAGACCTTCGCATTGCTCAAGGCGGGCGACAGCGCCGGGGTGCGCCTGATCACCCCGCGGGGCCCGGTCTGGACCGACCGTTCCGGCCATGCCGTGGCAGCCAGCCTGCCGGCCTACAGCAAGGGGCGTGTGGAGATCGACACCGCCAGCCTGGGACACAACGTCGATGTGCATAACGCCTATCAGGAGGTCGAGGCTGGACGTGGCGCGGTGCCGCGCCTGGCGTTCGACATGGTCACGGCTCGGCGGGTGCTGTTAGAGGTGCGCACGGTGGATAACGTGTGGGTCGACAAGGGGCTCGGCGTGTTCGACGCACAGGAGCAATACATCACCAGCGTGCTGGGTGCCGGACAGATTTTTCTGTCCGACGTACAGCCTGACCTCGAACTGTATCTGCGCCTTCCGGACGGTCAACGCTGTCGACTGGAGTTCGCCATGAGCGAGGCGCGTGACCCTTATGCGCTGTACGAAACCGCGCAGGCCCTCTGCCGGACTGTCTGAAAAAGGAAAGCACCATGCACGGCATCAAAAACCGAGTAGCAGGGGTTGTATGGCTGTGCCTGTTGACGCACATGGGATGGGCGCAGGCCCGGTCCGATTGCAGCGTCAGACTGGGCCCGGCCGTCGTCGATTTTGGCCGCACGACACGCGGGCAACTGCTGGCGCAGTCACCGCCGGGTGATCCATTGAGTTTCGGATTGCGTCGTGCTCAGGCCAACGTCCAGTGCGAACAACCAGGCCCGTTGCGCTTGACGCTGGTCGCGCCAGCGGCTAATGCCGGGCAATACCGCTTTGGTGCGGGCACGCTCAGCGTGCGGGTGCTGACCGTGTGGGTGGACGGTAAAGCGGTCGACTGGATCAGTGACGGGCAGGCCCCCGCGGCGGATGCGCGCACTCTGCAACCTGGCGCCAGCCTGATACCGGCGGTCGCGGGAATGGGTGTTGAAGGCCGAAGCCTGGAAGTCGAACTGGAACTGGAAGCGCACGTCACCTCGGCAGCCACACGGGTCAGCGACCTGACCCGATTTGAAACCCGGCTGAGTTTTCGTCAGTAAGGTCATGCTGTTAGGTTAAAAAATGAGGGGAAGTGAAGCGTCAGGTGTGGTGAGGGGGCTTGCTCCCGCTTTTACAGAGAACGAGGAGGACTGCTGCGCAGCCCAGTGGGCGCAAGGTCCCTCGCCACAGCCTATGTGTCAGTTGCCTTCCTCGGCGAGCAGCCTGGTGGCCGCCGCGCCGACCTTGCGCACCGCCTCTTCGATCTGCGGTGTCGGTTTGGCAGCGTAGTTCATTCGCAGGCAATTGCGGTACTTGCCCGAGGCGGAAAAAATGCTGCCGACCGCAATCTGCACGTTCTGATCATGCAAGGCACGATTGAGTTTCAGCGTGTCAAAACCCTCCGGCAATTCGACCCAGAGAATGAAGCTGCCTTGCGGGCGACTGGCGCGAGTACCCGCCGGAAAGTAGCGCGTGACCCAGTCAATCATTACGTCGCGACTGCGCTGGTATTGTGTGCGCATCCTGCGTAAATGCGGTTCGAAGTGGCCTGCTTTGAGAAATTCGGCAATGGCAATCTGTGGTTGCGGCGCGGTGGAGCCAGTGCTGATGTATTTCATGTGCAGCACCCGTTCCAGATAACGACCGGGTGCTACCCAGCCAATACGCAGCCCGGGTGCCAGTGTCTTGGAAAATGAACTGCACAACAGCACGCGGCCGTCTTCGTCGAAGGATTTGATGGTGCGCGGACGTGGGTAGGTGTAGGCCAGTTCGCCATATACATCGTCCTCGATGATCGCCACGTCAAAGCGTTGCGCCAGCGTCAACAACGCACGTTTGCGCGACTCCGGCATGATGTAGCCCAGTGGGTTGTTGCAGTTTGGGGTGATCTGGATGGCTTTGATCGGCCATTGCTCCAGCGCCAGTTCCAGGGCTTGGAGGCTGATGCCGGTGAGCGGGTCGGTGGGGATTTCCAGGGCTTTCATGCCCAGGCCTTTGAGGGTCTGCATGGCGCCGTGAAAGCTCGGCGAATCCACCGCGACGATGTCACCGGGTTCACAGATCGCGCGGATGCTGGTGGACAGCGCTTCGTGACAACCGGTCGTGATGACGAGGTCGCTGGCGTTCAACTGGCAACCCGAGTCGAGCATCAGCCGAGCGATCTGCTCGCGCAGTTCGAGGGTGCCGTGGATGTTGTCGTAATACAGACCGGGCATGCCCTGGCGGCGGCTGATCTGCGCCAGTCCGCGCAGCAGCGGTTTCATGGTCGGCGAGGTGATATCGGGCATCCCGCGTCCGAGTTGCACCACATCCTTGCGCGGCACCGCGCGAATCAATTCCAACACCTGATCCCACTGCGAGATCTCCACCGGGCGCTGCGCCGGACGCCCGACGGCGGGCAGCTCCGGCAACTCGCGACCGACCGGCACGAAATACCCGGACTTGGGCTTCGGTGTGGCCAGGCCGCTGTCCTCGAGCACGCGATAAGCCTGCTGCACCGTGCTGAGACTGACGCCATGTTCTACGCTCAAGGCGCGCACCGACGGCAGGCGATCACCCGGACGGTAGAAGCCTTGTTCGATGCGCGTGCCGAGCAGTTCGGCGAGGTTCACATAAAGCGTCATGGCACTGCCTCGATGCAGATGATTCGATAAACCAGTACAGATGCGGCGTAAATCGACAATTCAGTGGCAGAAACAGCAAATCTGTATGGAGTTAATGCAGATTGTTTGGATCTGTAATGCTTTTGCCGGCCCGCGCATCATGGAATCTCTGGCGACCCAAGTAAACAGGAGCGACAAAAATGAACGGCTTGAGCGATGTGCGGCTGACGTTACACAGTCAGGAACTGGTGGCAGGGCAGGAGGACAGTACGTGGAATGCGGCCATGCGCAACGCGCCATCCGGCCTGAGTCGCTGGGGTCTGATCTGGCATCGTCTGCACACGCGCAAGGTGTTGCTCGGCCTGACGCCGGAGCAACTCAAGGATGTGGGGCTGACCCGCGAGCAGGCGCAGGAGGAAGGGTTGAAGCCGTTCTGGCGGATCTGAAATCTGTATTGTTTTTGCGGGCCTCTTCGCGAGCAATCCCGCTCCCACAGGGAAATGCATTCCTGGTGTGGGGAGGGGCTTGCTCGCGAAGGCTTATTCAAGGCCTCAACAAAAATATCAGACCAACTCTTTGAGCCGATGCCACAACATCCCCAGCGCCAGCAGCGGCGAACGCAGATGCTTGCCGCCCGGGAAAGTGATGTGCGGCACCTTGGCAAACAGATCAAACCCGCCGCTGTGTTGCCCGCAGATCGCCTCAGCCAGCAGTTTGCCCGCCAGGTGCGTGGCGTTCACACCGTGGCCGGAGTAGGCCTGGGCGTAGTACACATTCGGCTGATCGTTGAGCCGGCCAATCTGCGGCAGACGGTTGGCGCCGATGCCGATCATCCCGCCCCACTGATAATCGATCTTCACCCCGGCCAGTTGTGCAAACACTTGGAGCATCTTCGGCTGCATGTAGGCGGCGATGTCCTTCGGATCGCGCCCCGAGTAATGGCAGGCGCCGCCGAACAGTAGGCGACGATCGGCCGAGAGGCGGTAGTAATCCAGTGCTACCCGCTGATCGCAGACCGCCATGTTCTGCGGCAGCAAGCTGTGCGCCAGCTCCTCAGTCAAAGGCTCGGTAGCGATGATGTAGCTGCCGGCGGGCAAAACTTTGCCGCTCAGTTGTGGGTTGAGATTGTTGAGGTAGGCGTTGCAACCGAGCACCAGCGTTTTCGCGCGTACCGAACCCTGCGCTGTGTGCACCTTCATTTCAGAGCCGTAGTCGATGCGGGTCACCGCCGAATGCTCGAACAGTTGCACCCCCAGTTGCTGCGCCGCTGCCGCTTCACCCAACGCCAGATTCAATGGGTGAAGATGCCCGGAACCCATGTCGATCAGCCCGCCAACGTAGCGTTTGGAACCGACCACGGTGTGCATTTCATTGGCTTGCAGCAAACGGGTTTCGTAGCGATAGCCCAGACCGCGCAGTTCTTCGGCGTCTTGGGCAAAGCCTTCGAGGTCGGCGGGTTTGTTGGCGAGGTCGCAGTAGCCCCAGGTCAGGTCGCACTGGATCTGGAAACGCTCGACGCGCTGGCGGACGATGTCCACCGCTTCCAGGCCCATGAGCTTCATCTGCCGCACGCCGTCGGTGCCGATGACATTGGCAAATTGATCGAGACCGTGGCCGACCCCGCGAATCAACTGCCCGCCGTTACGACCACTGGCGCCCCAGCCAATCCTGTGCGCCTCCAGCAACACCACGCTGAGACCGCGTTCGGCCAGCTCCAGTGCCGTGTTCAGCCCGGAAAACCCGCCGCCCACCACGCACACGTCTGCAATCACTTCGCCTTGCAGTCTTGGGTGATCGGGCTGCGGCAGGCTGCTGGCGGCATAGTAGGAGGCAACGTGGGGTTGGCTCGCGAGGTTTCGGGCGCGGGCATTCATGGGCATCATCCAACGGCTAAGTGTCGAGAAAATTTGACGGAGCATAAGCCGCACGCCCGAAGACGGGCAACACTGGTCGCCCGTTGCTGTCTGGATCACGGCTTTTGCGGCACAATTGCCGCCTATTCTCCGTAGGTCACTGTTTCGATGAGCTGCAACAGCCAGAAAATCCGCACCCTGCGTCAGCAGATCCCCACGTTCGAGTGCGTGCCGGGCTGCCATGACTGCTGCGGGCCAGTGACCACTTCACCCGAAGAGATGGCCCGCCTGCCGCGCAAGACCCGTGCCGAGCAGGATGCGGCGATGGAAGAACTGAACTGTGTGCACCTGGGGCCGAATGGCTGCACGGTATATGGCGAGCGGCCGCTGATTTGCCGGTTGTTTGGTACCACCAAAACCTTGCCATGCCCGAATGGTCGGGGCCCGGTCGAGTTGATTCATCCGCGCGCTGAAAAGCAAATCTTCGAGTACATGGCGGCGAATCGGCAGGTGTTGGTTTAGCTGGTTCACTCCTGACCGAGTTGCGGCTTTCGCGAGCAGGCTCGCTCCCACATTTGGAATGCATTCCTCTGTGGGAGCGAGCCTGCTCGCGAATGGTGCGCCATCAATCTTCAGTCTGGAATAGGTAAGCTCAGGCTCTCCTTCACTTCTTCCATCACGATATAGCTCTTCGACTCCCGCACATGCGGCAGCTTGAGCAGGATGTCGCCGAGCAACTTGCGATACGAGGCCATCTCGGAAATTCGCGCTTTCACCAGATAATCGAAATCCCCTGATACCAAATGACATTCCAGCACATGGGGCAATTTCAGCACCGCACGTCGGAACTCTTCGAAAGTATCGCCGGATTTGTAGTCGAGGCTGATCTCGACAAATACCAACAGACTACCCTTCAAGTGCTGAGGATTGAGCCGAGCGTTGTAGCTCATGATGATCCCTTCGCGCTCCAGACGTCGAACCCGTTCGGTGCACGGCGTGGTGGAGAGGCCGACTTTTTCCCCGAGTTCGGTAAAGGAAATCCGCCCGTCCGCCTGCAGGATCCGCAAGATGTTGCGGTCGATCTTGTCCAGCTCACGTTTGGTCTGAGTGTTGGTACGCATAGGGGATGCGCCTCCGTGAAAAGGGTTTTTGCCGAGAATTGTCGCCAAATATAGGCGCTTATATAGTGAAAAGCACTGGCATTTATTTTTTACACTGCGCTCATCATTGCTCTAACAACACGTCGGCGGTCAGCCGCGATGAGGGATACAAAAATGCGCGTCATGGTCTTGGGTAGCGGCGTCATCGGTACCGCCAGTGCTTATTATCTGGCCCGTGCCGGGTTTGAAGTGGTGGTGGTCGACCGGCAGCCCGCCGCGGCCATGGAGACCAGTTTCGCCAACGCCGGCCAGGTTTCGCCGGGTTATGCCTCGCCGTGGGCCGCGCCGGGTGTGCCGCTCAAGGCCATCAAATGGCTGCTGCAACGCCACGCACCGCTGGCGATCAAGGCCACCGCCGACATCGACCAATACCTGTGGATGGCGCAAATGCTGCGCAACTGCACCGCCAGCCGATACGCGGTGAACAAAGAGCGCATGGTGCGTCTGTCCGAGTACAGCCGCGATTGCCTCGACGAATTACGCGTTGAAACCGGCATCGCTTACGAAGGCCGAAGCCTCGGCACCACCCAATTGTTCCGCACCCAGGCACAACTCGACGGCGCCGCCAAAGACATCGCCGTGCTGAAAGAGTCCGGTGTGCCGTTCGAAGTTCTGGATCGCGCCGGCATCGCCCGGGTCGAGCCAGCGCTGGCTGGCGTTACCGACATCCTCGCCGGCGCGCTGCGCCTGCCGAACGACCAGACCGGCGACTGCCAGATGTTCACCACCCGTCTCGCCGAAATGGCTGTGAAGCTGGGTGTTGAATTCCGTTTCGGCCAAGACATCCAAAAGCTCGACTACGCCGGTGATCGCATCAACGGCGTGTGGATCGACGGCAAGCTGGAAACCGCTGACCGCTACGTCCTGGCCCTCGGCAGCTACTCGCCGCAGTTGCTCAAGCCGTTGGGCATCAAGGCGCCTGTTTACCCGCTCAAGGGTTACTCGCTGACCGTGCCGATCACGAACCCGGCGATGGCCCCGACCTCGACCATTCTCGACGAGACCTACAAGGTCGCGATCACCCGTTTCGACAACCGCATCCGCGTCGGCGGCATGGCCGAGATTGCCGGTTTTGATCTGTCGCTGAACCCGCGTCGACGCGAAACCCTGGAGATGATCGTCAACGACCTTTATCCTCAGGGCGGCAATCTGGCCGAGGCGAGTTTCTGGACCGGCCTGCGTCCGACCACGCCGGACGGCACACCGATTGTGGGCGCCACACCGTTCAAGAACCTGTTCCTCAACACCGGTCACGGCACGCTCGGTTGGACCATGGCGTGCGGTTCCGGTCGTTTGTTGGCCGACCTGATGGCGAAGAAAAAGCCGCAGATCAGTGCCGAAGGCCTCGATATTTCCCGTTATGGCAGCAAAAACCAGGAGTCGACCCAGCATGTCAATCCATCGCCAGCTCACCAATGAGCGCATGAGTCAGATCGTCAGCCACAACGGCACCGTGTTTTTGGCCGGGCAGGTCGGCGACGACTTCGATGCCGGGATTGAACAGCAGACCCGCGATGTCCTTGCCAACATCGAGCGGTTGCTGGATCTGGCCGGGACTGACAAACAGCATCTGCTGTCGGCGACGATCTACCTGAACGACATTGAGGCGCACTTTGCCGCAATGAACTCAGTGTGGGATCAGTGGCTGCCCAAAGGCGCCGCGCCGGCACGTGCCACTGTCGAGGCGAAGATGGCCAAGCCGAGCATCCTGGTCGAGATATCCATCGTCGCCGCGCTGCCGTAACCGTTTCAAAGATCCCTCTGCCGGTGCTGTCGGCGGTTCACCCCGTCAGCCAGCGCCGGTTTTTATTCCCATGACCGCCTAGAAGTCTGCCGCCATGCGTCCTGCCCGTGCCCTGATCGACCTTCAAGCCCTGCGTCACAATTACCAAATTGCCCGCGAAGTCACCGGCGCCAAGGCGCTCGCGGTGATCAAGGCCGATGCCTACGGCCACGGCGCGGTACGCTGCGCCCAAGCGCTGGAAGCTGAGGCTGACGGTTTTGCCGTCGCGTGCATCGAAGAGGCTTTGGAACTGCGCGCCGCCGGTATTCGTGCCCCGGTGTTGTTGCTTGAAGGGATTTTCGAGGCCGATGAGCTGGCGCTGATCGTTGAGCACGATTTCTGGTGTGTGGTGCATTCGCTGTGGCAGCTCGAAGCGATCGAGCAGGCCGCGCTGAGCAAACCGATCACTGTGTGGTTGAAGCTCGATTCCGGCATGCACCGTGTCGGTCTGCATCCCAAGGATTACCAGGCGGCCTATCAACGACTGCTCGCCAGCGGCAAAGTGGCGAAGATCGTGCTGATGAGTCACTTCGCCCGTGCCGATGAACTTCACGGGCAGAGCAGCACCGATCAAGTCGCGGTCTTCGAAGCCGCGCGCCTGGGCCTCGCCGCCGAAGTCAGCCTGCGCAACTCGCCCGCCGTGCTCGGTTGGCCGCAGATCCACAGCGACTGGGTACGCCCGGGCATCATGCTTTACGGCGCCACACCGTTCGAAGACGCCAACGCCGTGGCCGAGCGCCTGCAACCGGTGATGACTCTCGAATCAAAAGTTATCTGCGTACGCGAATTGCCGGCCGGCGAACCCATTGGCTACGGCGCCAAATTCATCACGGATAAACCGATGCGCATCGGCGTGGTCGCCATGGGTTACGCCGATGGCTACCCGCGTCAGGCACCGACCGGCACGCCTGTGCTGGTGGCCGGCAAACGCAGCCGCCTACTCGGACGGGTATCGATGGACATGCTGTGCATCGACCTGACGGATGTGCCGGAAGCCGAGCTGGGTTCGACTGTCGAGCTGTGGGGCAAAAACATTCTCGCCAGCGAAGTGGCGAAGTGGGCCGACACCATTCCTTACCAGATCTTCTGCAACCTGCGTCGGGTGCCAAGGCTCTATTCCGAGGGTTGAGGCTGCTGGTGGGCCCAAGTGTTGTAAATACTGAACGCTGTCGCCATGATAACGCTCAATATTCTTACAACATCAGGAGGCTCCAGCCTTGGACGTCGGTGAACGACTGCAATCGATCCGCAAGCTCAAAGGGCTTTCCCAGCGTGAACTCGCCAAGCGCGCGGGCGTCACCAACAGCACCATTTCGATGATCGAAAAGAACAGCGTCAGCCCTTCGATCAGTTCGCTGAGGAAGGTTCTGGGCGGCATTCCCATGTCCATGGTCGAGTTCTTCTCCGAAGAAATCCTGCAGGAACAACCGACTCAGATCGTCTACAAGGCCAACGAGCTGATCGACATTTCCGACGGCGCCGTGACCATGAAACTGGTCGGCCGAGCACACCCGAGCCGGGCCATCGCATTCCTCAACGAAATCTACCCACCAGGCGCCGACACCGGCGAAGAGATGCTCACTCACGAGGGTGAGGAAACCGGGATTCTGGTGGAAGGTCGTCTGGAACTGGTGGTGGGCCTCGAAACTTTTATTCTCGAAGCCGGCGACAGCTACTATTTTGAAAGTACCAAGCCGCATCGTTTCCGCAATCCGTTCGACTTGCCCGCGCGACTAATCAGCGCAGCCACGCCGGCGAATTTTTAAACAAAGAGGCGCCAGGCCACTATGGCGAAGGCACCCGAACCGTTTTAGCGATGTGCAACAAGACCCCTTTAACTTTGGGGTTGTTTCAGTGTGGCGGGCTACCCGCTATACTTGCGCCCGCCTGCGAACCGTGGCCGCAGGCGTGAATAGCCACCATTGAGGGTGAACGCGTGAACCTAATTATGAAAATGCTGGCTGCACCAGCAACCGTACTGGCCCTCTGGGCTGTCAGCGCTCAAGCTGCGACGAATGACGACATTGCCAAGCGCCTGGAGCCCGTAGGCCAGGTGTGTGTACAAGGTCAGGAATGCAAAGGGATGGAAGTGGCAGCGACCGCCGGCGGCGGTGGCGGGGCGAAAACCCCGGACGAAGTGATTGCCAAACATTGCAACGCTTGCCACGGCACAGGTCTGCTGGGCGCACCGAAAATCGGTGACACCGCCGCCTGGAAAGAACGCGCCGATCACCAGGGCGGTCTCGACGGCATCCTGGCCAAAGCCATCACTGGCATTAACTCGATGCCGCCGAAAGGCACCTGCGCCGACTGCACGGATGACGAGCTCAAGGGCGCTATCCAGAAGATGTCCGGCCTGAAGTAAGGCGCTCTTTTGATGGAAAAAACCGTCTTCGGACGGTTTTTTTGTGCCTGCGATTCAGACCCTGGGCTGTTCATTGCAGCAAAGTAGCGGCAAGCTCGGTCTACCTCTATTCACGCAAAGGGCGGGAGGCTTCAGATGGTGCAGTTGTGTTCGATCGAACAGGCAGTGGATGACGTGCTCGCACGGTTGCCGGCGCATATCCACATGGGCTTGCCGCTGGGGCTGGGCAAACCCAATCATTTCGTCAACGCGCTGTACCGGCGGCTCAAGGAACTTCCGGCGCGACAACTGACGATCTACACCGCCCTGTGTCTGGGTCGGCCGAGCCTTGGCGACGGGTTGCAGAAACGCTTCATCGAGCCCTTCGTAGAGCGCGTCTTCGGCGATTACCCGGAATTCGATTTCCTCGCTGACCTGCACCGCGACAGCCTGCCCGCCAACATCCGCATCGAACAGTTTTTCATGCAGCCCGGCAGCCTGCTCAATAGTCCCCCGGCCCAGCAGGACTATGTCAGCAGTAATTACAGCCACGCCGCCCGCGACATCAACGCCGCCGGCCTGAACCTGGTCGCGCAGTTGCTCGCCAGCAGCAGTGAGCATCCCGACCGCTTGAGCCTGAGTTGCAACCCGGACATCACCCTCGACCTGTTGCCGATGATCGCCAAGCGTCGCGCGGCGGGAGAGACGATTTTGCTGGTCGGCCAAGTGCATACCGATTTGCCGTACATGCCCGGCGATGCCGAGGTCGATATCGACACCTTCGACTTTTTGATCGACGAGAAGGACAGCACCACGCTGTTTTCCACGCCGAACATGCCGGTTGGCTTTCAGGATCATTTCATCGGCCTGCATGCTAGTACGCTGGTGCGTGACGGCGGCACGTTGCAGGTCGGCATTGGTTCTATGGGCGATGCACTGACGGCTGCGTTGCTGGCACGCCAGGCGGATAACGCCGGATATCGGGCATTGCTGGCCGACGTGAATGTCAGCCAGTGGGCGCAATTGATTGAACGCGAGGGCGGCACCGCACCGTTCGCCAAAGGCTTGTACGGATGCAGTGAAATGTTCGTCAACGGCCTGCTGGTCCTGGCGGACGCAGGGATCATCCGGCGCAAGGTCTACCCGGACGTGCACACGCAAGAGCAGGCCAACGCCGGCACCCTCGACGAGTCAGCGCAGCCTGACGGCATCTCGGTGCACGGCGGCTTCTTCCTCGGCCCGCGCAGTTTCTACGAGCGCTTGCGTGAGCTGCCCCAGAGCAAGCGCCTCGAATTCAACATGACCCGCATCAGCTATATCAACGAACTGTACGGGCAGGAAGAACTCAAGCGTCTGCAGCGCCTCGATGCGCGATTCATCAACACGGTGTTCACCATGACCTTGCTCGGCGCGGGTGTGGCCGATCAACTGGAAGACGGACGGGTGCTCAGCGGTGTCGGTGGGCAATACAACTTCGTCGCTCAGGGCCACGCGTTGCACGATGCACGCTCGATTCTGATCCTGCGCAGTTGGCGCGAGTCCGGTGGCGACGTGAGTTCGAACATTGTCTGGGAGTACGGCCACTGCACCATCCCGCGTCATCTGCGCGATATCGTGGTGACCGAGTACGGCATTGCCGATCTGCGCGGCAAGACCGACGCAGCGGTGATCGAGGCGTTGCTCAATATCAGCGATTCGCGCTTCCAGGCGGGGCTGATCGAACAGGCACAGACAGTCGGCAAACTGCCGAAGGATTTCCGTATTGATCCGCGATTTGCCGATAACACACCGCAACGCTTGCAGGCGATTGCCGCGCGACACCCGAACCTGTTTCCGGAGTATCCGTTGGGCTGTGATTTCACGATGATCGAGCGGGATCTGTTGCGGGCGCTGAACTGGTTGAAGAGCAAGTTCAAGCTGACTGAGATTCTGGAACTGGGCAAGGCTGCGCTGGATGCGCCAGACGCTTCAACATTCCCTGAACACCTGGAGCGGATGCAGCTCAAGAATCCGGAAGGGTTAAAGGATGACCTGTTCCAGCGCCTGCTGCTCACGGGCCTCAAAGCCACTGCGAACTAACGGCCTGCTGCAAAACCAACTGTGGGAGCGGGCTTGCTCGCGAAAGCGGTGAATCAGTCAACCAGGATCTCGACTGACACTAAGCATTCGCGAGCAAGCCCGCTCCCACAGGGGGGCGGTGTGGCTTTATTCGATGAAGGTTACGACGCCGTCCTTCAGCGATTTAACGCGAGCCAGCGATTCAACGCGGTAGCCCTGTGAATCCAGCTCGGCGCGGCCGCCCTGGAACGACTTCTCGATCACAATGCCCAGGCCGGCGACGGTGGCGCCAGCCTGCTTGATGATCGAAATCAGCGCCTGGGATGCCTTACCGTTGGCCAAAAAGTCGTCGATGATCAGCACGCGGTCGCTGCTGGTCAGGTGACGCGGGGAGATGGCCACGGTGCTTTCGGTCTTTTTGGTGAACGAATAAACGGTCGCCGACAGCAGGTTTTCGGTCAGGGTCAGGGACTGTTGCTTGCGGGCGAAGATCACCGGCACGCCGAGGTTCAGACCGGTCATGATCGCCGGGGCGATGCCCGACGCTTCGATGGTGACGATCTTGGTGATGCCGGAATCCTTGAACAGCGAGGCGAATTCGTCGCCGATCAGCTTCATCAGGGCCGGGTCGATCTGGTGGTTCAGGAAGGCGTCGACCTTCAGGACCTGGTCGGAAAGCACGATGCCTTGTTCGCGGATTTTCTGGTGCAATGCTTCCATGAAGCTGTCCTCATTTGGCGCTTTGTGCGCCGAAGGTCTAGTAAAAAAAGTGGTCAATTCTAGCGCTTTAGCATCGCGCGTATATCGGCCAATGCGTTGTTGCCGCGCACGGCTTTGACTTCGGTCGGTGTGTCGTCGTTGCCTTCCCACGCCAGATCGTCCGGTGGCAGCTCATCGAGGAAACGGCTGGGCGCGCAATCGATGATCTCGCCGTACTGCTTGCGCTTGGCGGCGAAGGTGAAGGCCAGGGTCTGACGGGCGCGGGTGATGCCTACGTAGGCCAGACGGCGTTCTTCTTCGATGGTGTCGGCTTCGATGCTGGAGCGGTGCGGGAGGATTTCCTCTTCCATGCCCATGATGAACACGTAGGGGAATTCCAGACCCTTGGACGCATGCAGGGTCATCATCTGCACGCCTTCGGCGCCGTCCTCTTCTTCCTGCTGGCGCTCAAGCATGTCGCGCAGGACCAGTTTGCCGATGGCGTCTTCGACAGTCATTTCGCCTTCTTCGTCCTTCTCAAGGGTGTTTTTCAACGCCTCGATCAGGAACCAGACGTTGCTCATCCGGTAATCGGCAGCCTTGTCACTGGAGCTGTTGGTGCGCAGCCAGTTCTCGTAGTCGATGTCCATGACCATGCTGCGCAGGGCTGAGATCGGATCTTCGCCGGCGCACTGCTCACGGACCTTGTCCATGAAGCGCTTGAAACGCGAGAGGCGATCGGTGAAGCGGCTGTCGAGATGCTCGCCCAGACCGATTTCGTCGGTGGCGGCGTACATCGAGATCTTGCGTTCGGTGGCGTAGTTGCCGAGTTTTTCCAGGGTGGTCGAGCCGATTTCGCGGCGCGGCACGTTGATCACCCGCAGGAAGGCGTTGTCGTCATCCGGGTTCACGATCAGCCGGAAGTAGGCCATCAGGTCTTTCACTTCCTGGCGGCCGAAGAAGCTGTTGCCGCCGCTCAAGCGGTAAGGCACCTGATGGTGCTGCAACTTCAGTTCGATCAGTTTGGCCTGATAGTTACCGCGATAGAGGATCGCGAAATCGCTGTACGGTCGGTCGGTGCGCAAGTGCAGGCTGAGGATTTCCATGGCCACGCGCTCGGCTTCGGCGTCCTCGTTGCGGCAGCGGATCACACGGATCTCGTCGCCGTGGCCCATCTCACTCCACAGCTGTTTTTCGAATTCGTGCGGGTTGTTCGAGATCAGCACGTTGGCGCAACGCAGAATGCGGCTGGTGGATCGGTTGTTCTGCTCCAGCATCACCACTTTCAGGGACGGATAGTCGTCCTTGAGCAGCATCAGGTTTTCCGGGCGCGCACCGCGCCAGGCGTAGATCGACTGGTCGTCGTCGCCCACCACGGTGAACTGGTTACGCTTGCCGATGAGCATTTTCCCCAGCAGGTACTGGCTGGCGTTGGTGTCCTGGTATTCGTCGACCA